>JBDTMO010000415.1:0-5377 GCA_039934235.1 bacterium
TACCTTGAGCAGTCTGTACTTCCTGCCTTTTCCGCTCAGTAAAACGGCGTTTTAATGACCGCTCCCAACAACCGCGAGCGCATTCTCCCGCGGCTCATTGACGATGAGATTCGCGAGTCGTTCATCACCTATTCGATGAGCGTCATCGTCTCTCGCGCGCTTCCGGATGTGCGCGACGGACTGAAGCCCGTGCACCGTCGCGTGCTGTATGCGATGGACCAGCTCGGCCTCGTGCCAGGTCGCCCGTACAAGAAGTGCGCGACGGTCGTCGGCGACGTGCTCGGTAAGTATCACCCGCACGGCGACCAGAGCGTGTACGACGCGCTCGTGCGCATGGTGCAGGAATTCTCGCTGCGCTATCCGCTCATCGACGGGCAGGGAAACTTCGGCTCCATCGAAGGTGATCCGGCCGCCGCGTATCGATATACCGAAGCCAAGCTCGCGCCCATCGCGATGGAGCTGCTGTCGGATATCGAGAAAAACACCGTCGACTTCGTTCCCAACTTCGACGACCGGTTGACGGAGCCCGGGGTGATGCCCGCGGGCATTCCAAACCTCGTCGTGAACGGGTCGTCGGGCATCGCGGTCGGCATGGCCACGAACATCCCGCCGCACAACCTGCGCGAGACCATCGCCTGCCTGATCCACCTGATCGACAATCCCGACATGGACAAGTCGGAGATCCGGAAGTTCATCAAGGGGCCTGACTTCCCCACGGGCGGCTACATCTACGGCCGCGCAGGCATCAAGGATTATCAGGAGACGGGCCGCGGACGCATCGTCATTCGCGCGCGCGCCGTCATCGAGGAAAAGGAGAGCTCCAACAAGTCGCAAATCGTCGTCACGGAAATTCCGTATCAGGTCAACAGCGCGAAGCTGATCGAAAACATCGCGGACCTTGTCCGCGACAAGAAGCTCGAGGGCATCAGCGACCTGCGGAACGAGAGCGATCGCGACGGACTGCGCATGGTCATTGAGCTCAAGCGCGACGCCATTCCTCGCGTTGTGCTCAACCAGCTTTACAAGCACACCCAGCTCCAGACCACGTTCGGCGTCATCATGCTCGCGCTCGTGCCCGATCCGATCACGCGCCGGCTCGTGCCGAAGATCATGCCGCTCAAGGAAGTGCTCGAGCACTACATCACGCACCGCCACGAAGTCATCGTGCGTCGTGCGCAGTTCGAGCTCGACAAGGCGCTCGATCGCGAGCACATCCTCGAAGGCCTGAAAATCGCCGTCGACAACATCGACGAAGTGATCAAGATCATCCGCGGTGCCGTCGACACGCCGCAGGCGAACGATCAGCTGCAGGCGCGCTTCAAGCTGAGCGACCGGCAGACGGAAGCGATCCTCAACATGCGTCTCGCCAAGCTCACCGGCCTGGAAATCGAGAAGCTCGAGGAAGAGCTGAAGGAAGTGCAGGCATTCATCGCCGAAGTGCGCTCATTGCTCGCGTCGAAAGAAAAGCGCATGACGCTGCTCAAGACGGAACTGCTGGCCATCGCCGCCAAGTATGGCGACGAACGCCGCAGCGAAATCACGAGCGACGAAGGCGAGTTCACCATCGAAGACCTGATCGCCGATGAAGAGATGGTCGTCACCATCTCGCACACCGGCTACATCAAGCGCACCTCCGTCTCGACGTACAAGAAGCAGCGCCGCGGTGGACGCGGCTTGAGCGGACAGACGGTGAAGGATGAGGATTTCATTGAACACCTCTTCATCGCCAGCACGCACAAGTACCTGCTCGTCTTCATCGACGACGGCCGCTGCTTCTGGCTCAAGGTCCACGAAATTCCGCAGGCCGGCCGCGCCGCCAAGGGCAAACCCGTCGTCAACCTGATCAACGTCACGCCGGACACGAAAGTCATGTCCATCGTGCCGGTGAGCGAATTCAGTGCAGACCAATACCTGCTCTTCTCCACCAAGAAAGGCACAGTCAAGAAGACGGCGCTCTCCGCCTACTCCAACCCTCGCTCCAATGGCATCAAGGCCATCAAGATCGAAGAGGGCGATGAGTTGATGGACGTACAGATCACCAGCGGCACCAACGATATCGTACTGGCCACGCGCCATGGTCTCTCCATCCGCTTCCACGAGCAGGACGTGCGCGAGATGGGCCGAGACACCACCGGCGTAAAGGGCATCGAGTTGGGACCGCGCGATGTTGTCATCGGCATGGTGGTCATCAAGCGCGAAGCCACACTGCTGGTCGTGGCCGAGAAGGGCATCGGCAAGTGCTCCCCCATCGACGACTATCGTGTGCAGCGGCGTGGTGGCAAGGGCATCATCACCATCCACCGCACCGACAAGACGGGCGATGCGGTCTCCATCATGGAAGTCCTGCCCGAAGACGAGTTGATGCTCATGACGAAGCAGGGCATCCTGATTCGCATGCCGGTCAAGGGCATTCGCGTCGCTGGGCGCAACACGCAAGGCGTCAAGCTGGTCAATCTCGACGAGAAGGACCTCGTCATGGCGGTCGCGCGAGTGGTGCCTGAAGAAGAAGGCGAAGAAGGCGAAGGGGACGCCGAGGGCGAGGCGGACACGAATGGCTCGGATGGTCTGGAGAGCTAGATGACACAGTCCTCCTGACCCGTGAACGATGCACGTCGGCAGGTCCTTTGCTCTCTCAGAAATGTTCGTACTGAGCGCTGTGAAGGACCTGCTTCTTGCAAGCTGATTAATTGTCATCCTGTGCGAGCATAGCGAACTAATTGTCATCCTGAGCGAGCGTAGCGAACTAATTGTCATCCTGAGCGAGCGTAGCGAGTCGAAGGATCTGCACCTCGCGACGCACCGCGTGTCTTTCCGAGGTATCCCCTGAGCGCTACCTTAGCGAACTCCTCAAAACCCAAAGCGTCGAGCGCGTGAGCTGGCCTGCCGAGCAACAAGAATCAATCATGACCACCACGCTCATCGGCACGACGCTCGAGCTCCCCTCGACGACGCCGGAGCTTGTGGAGGCGCTGCGGCATGACCGTGAAGTGCTCGTCCGCGAAGCACTGCTCTGGCAGCGCTGGGTCCGATACATCGCCCTCCTCGCGGTCGTCGCGCTCGCCCTCGTGTTTGGCGACGCCGCGGGAGGGACGATGCTCCTCCCCGTCGCGCTCACCTCCCTGGGCTACTTCCTCTGCGTCGCGTTCACCTCGGAGATCATTCGCCGCGCAGAAGTCGTGCACGAACATCGCTTGCCCGCGCTGCTCGTTACGGCAGACGTCCTGACGCTGTCGGCGATGATCTGGTTCAGCGGCACACCCGAAGAGATGGGCCGCATTCTCATCGGTGCCACGCTCGTCGTGCAACTCGCCGTCTTTTACTTCGGCCGTCGACTCGGTGCCTACTCCGCGCTGCTCGCAGCGCTCGCGTACCTCGTGAGCACGCGCGTCGCGCCCAACTTCACCTTGCTCCCCGACCCGGCGCTGCCGCACGTCATGTTCAGCCTGGGCGTGTTCGGGCTCGTGAGCATGGTGGTGGTCACCGCATATGGGAATTTCCGCGCGCGCATGAGCCGGCTGCGCCTCTTCTGCAAACTCGTCGAAGAAGGTGATCTCACTCCCTCCTTCGCGCTTGGCGTCGACAAGCGACCGGACGACCTCACACTGCTTGCGCGCAGCTTCGAAGCCATGCGCTCGCGACTTGCCGAGCAAATTGGAACCGATCCACTGACTGGGTGCCTCAATCGCCGCGCGCTGGAATCGCGCCTGCGCGCAGAGTGGCGCCAAGCCAAGCGGCGTAGTTCAACCGTGGCCGTGCTCGCGATCGACCTCGACCACTTCAAGCAGATCAACGACACGCGCGGTCATCCGTTTGGCGATATCGTCCTGCAGGAACTCGCCGGCATCATGAAGGCCACCGCGCGCGATACCGACGCGGTTGCGCGAGTGGGCGGCGACGAGTTCGTGATCGTGCTGCCCGATACGGGATGGCAGGGCGCGCTCACATTCGCCGAGCGCCTGCGCCGGCAAGTGGACGAATTCGATTTCGCGGCGACAACAATCTTGACGCGCCTGACAATTTCCGTTGGTGTCGCGCTCGCACGCGGCACAGACCCGATCTCGCCCGAGATGCTGCTGCAGGAGGCCGACCGATCGCTGTACAAGGCGAAGGCCGGCGGCCGCAACCGCATCTTTGCGTAAAAACAAAACGCTTCGCCACGAGCCAGTGACAGACCTCATCTCCCTGTACGATCTCGAGTCAGCCGCAGCGCGCATCGCGCCCGTCGCGGTGCGCACTCCTCTTCTTCCAGTCGACGCGCTCACCGAGCAACTCGGCGCCGAGATCTGGATCAAGCCCGAGATGCTCCAGCGTGGCGGTGCATTCAAGTTTCGTGGCGCATACAACTTTCTCGCGCAACTCACGCCTGACGAACGCGCGCGCGGTGTAGTCGCGCCGTCGTCTGGCAATCACGCGCAAGCAGTTGCGCTCGCGGCCCGGCTCTTTGGCTGCAAGGCAGTCGTCGTCATGCCGACCACCGTGACAGCGGCCAAGCGTGGTGGCGCTGAACGGCTCGGTGCGCGCGTCGAGCTTGCTGGCACCACGACGCAGGATCGCTACGAGCGCGCCGAGCAGTTGGTGAAGGAGGAAGGCTTTACGATGGTGCCACCGTACGACCACGAATGGATTATCGCGGGCCAGGGCACGGCGGGGCTGGAAATTGTCGACGACCTTCCCGATGTCGGCACGGTGCTGGTGCCCGTTGGCGGGGGCGGACTCAGCGCCGGTGTAGCAACGGCCATCAAGCTGCGGGCGCCGCATGCAAAGGTCATCGGCGTGGAGCCAACGAATGCGCCAAAACTCTCGCGAGCGCGCGAAGCGGGCAGGCCCGTAAGAATTCCATCGACACACGGGCTCGCTGACGGCCTGCTGGCGGTTGAAGTTGGCGGCATTACTTTCGCGCATCACGAAGCCTACGTGGACGAAGTTGTCCAGGTCGACGACGGAGCACTCCGTCGCGCGATGCGCGTGCTACTTGACCGGATGAAACTCGTCACCGAGCCGAGCGGGGCCATTACGCTCGCGGCGTTGATGGAGGGAATCGTCAAGCCAGCGGGCAAAACAGTTGCCTTCCTGAGTGGTGGCAATATCGAGTGGGACGGTCTCGTGCCACTTCTCTCAGACGATCGGACATGACTCGCTGTCCCACCTGCGGCACACAGTACGCCGACGAAGCACGCTTCTGCACGAAGGATGGCTCGAAGCTGATCCCCATGCCGGGACAGCCAAGCGCCAATAACACCCAGCCACCTGTGCCAGCCGCATCGCGCAGCACGGCAATGGGTCGCGCCGAGCCGCCCGCTGCGGCCAGCCCGATGAATCTCGTCGATCAAGTGCTCGACGGACGCTACCGCATCGTCCGAAAGGTCGGCGAGGGCGG
>JBDTMO010000416.1:0-5377 GCA_039934235.1 bacterium
TTGTCGAAGTCGATGAGGAGGGCGGCGTTCGGCGCGTGCATTTGCGGTGCGTAGTTGGCCGAACTGGCGCGAGGAGCGCTGAAGGCCTGGGGTCCGCGGTGTATGAGCGCGGCGGCGGAGTGCGGCGGCGCGTTCCGCGGTGTGCGTGAGTTCATTCGATCCCTTGCGTCCTGTGACGCATGGCGTGTGAGCGGGCGTGCTTTCTATTCGTTCGCAGCCCGTGCTCTCATCGCGTCGTGCGCCCGAACAACATCGGTCGGCGCCGGCGGCCGCGTGGAGCGGTTATTCGCGGTGCGTACGTAGACCGGCTCGCCCCACTGCGCGGAGCGCAGTCTTCCAGGGCGGCACCGATCACGCCATCACCGTCAGTGACTGGTCACCCCTGGCGCCGCGGGCTCTACAAGCTCGCGCCTCCCTGAATGGCCAGCTTGGAAATCTAGGGACGTGTGTTGGGGATGGATAGGCTGCGCGCCGAGGGCGCGCGGCTGACGGCTCGCTCGCTTGCGCTCGCTGGACCGACGACTGCGCGCTCGCTTCGCTCGCTGGACCGCGAGCAAATCACTGAGCATACGAGCAGGTCGGTCGCTGTCAGCCGTCGAGCGAGCGATAGCGAGCGGGCTGTCAGCCGTCGAGTGAGCGACAGCGAACGGGCTGTCAGCGCTGCAGCCGCCAGCGAGCAACAGCGAGCAGGCTGTCAGCACTCAGGGGCCATCGGTATGTTACGCGAGAAACATCCCATTCGCGCGTTCGTACGGAGCACCTGTGAAGCAGGTTGGTTTTCGCGCTCGTCTTTTTCTCATTCTCCTCGGCTTCGCGCTCATCCCGACGATTGTGCTCTCCACGGCGTGGGAGCTCACGGTGGTGCGTGCGCTGCCTCTTCTCGGGACCATCCCTGCCATGGAAAAGATTGCAGGGACCGGAGCACGCGCTGTGGCGTCGGCCAAGACGTCGACGCTCTCCTCGGCACAGCGTGCCGCGCTCGATGAGCATCAGCGCGCGCTGGACGAAGGGCTGCTGCACGCTCGCCAGATGGAATTCCTGATGACGCGTAAGGTCCCGTTCGTTGCCGGCGCATTGGCGCTGTTCGTTTCGCTGCTGCTCACGCTCGTTGCCTCACGCGTCGCGGGACATCTCAGCCGGAACCTCAGTCGTCCGCTGAGTGAGCTGGTTGGGTGGACGGCCACGATCGAGCGCGGTGAGCCGCTGCCTGATGTGCCACCGCGGAAGGGTGCGCCGGAGTTCGTTGTGCTGCGTAACCGGATGCGTGAGATGTCCACGGAGCTCCGGCTTGGGCGCGTGCGGGCCCTCGAGGCCGAGCGCGCGACAGCGTTGCGGGAATCCGCTCGGCAGGTGGCGCATGAGCTCAAGAATCCGCTCACCCCAATTCGATTCGCCATCGCGCGATTGCGTCGCGAAGCGCCTGAGTCACTCGGCGAGACGATCGACGTGCTGGAGGCTGAGTCAAAGCGGTTGGAAGACATGGCGAAGAGCTTTGCGCAGTTTGGTCGCTTGCCCGACGGTCCGCGCGCTCCGGTGGATCTTGGCGAATTGGCGCGCAGCGTGGCGCGCAACGCAGTGCCTGCGGACAGGCCGTTGGTTGTCGACGTGGCGGACGACGTCCCCATGGTGCCGGGCCACGTTGACGCGCTCGGTCGTGCGTTGACGAACGTGCTGCTGAATGCCGTGGAGGCGAGCGGACCCGAGTCTCCGATTACGCTGAACGTGCAGTGCACGCGTCGCGCCGGACGACCGATGGTGGAGGTGGCGGTACATGACCTGGGCGCGGGCATTCCCGCGTCGCGACTCGAACGAATCTGGGAACCGTATGTGACGCACAAGGCAGGTGGAACGGGTCTCGGGTTGGCGATTGTCCGCCAGACGCTACTCGCGCACGATGGCGCGGTAGAAGTGGAAAGCGTTCCTGGCCAAGGGACAACGATGCGGCTGTTTCTTCCGGCGGACTCGCCGGGTCTCGACTCGAGGGGAGTGAATGCCTAGCCCGATCCTGATTCCGATCATCTTCGTGTCGTCGATACCGATCATCGCGATTGGATATCCGCTCGTTCGCGCTTATGCCGCACGACTCGAGCGGAAAGGCGTGGAGCCCGCAATTCCGCACGAAGTGACCGCTCGTCTCGAGCGCATCGAACAGGCGATCGACTCGATCGCGATTGAAGTCGAGCGGATTTCGGAGGGTCAGCGGTTTACGACGAAGCTGCTCACTGAGCGCACGCCGGAGAAACCAGCCCTTCCGTCGGCACCAGAGAGCCGCTAAGGCAAACAAGTGTCGAGCGTCCTGATCGTCGACGACGAACCCAATATCCGCCGCATGGTGGGCGCACTGCTCACGAGCGAAGGGTACGAGGTGCGCGACGCCGCGGAAGGCGCGGCGGGCCTTGCCCGTGCGGCGGAGAGCGCGCCGGACGTGGTGCTGCTCGACCTGATGATTCCCGGTGAGCTGGACGGACTTGCAACGCTTGCTCGGCTGCGTGAGTCGGCACCGGATGTGCCCGTGATCATGATGAGCGGGAAGGCCGGACTGAGCGACGCGGTCAAGGCAACGAAGCTCGGCGCCTTCAACTTTCTCGAGAAGCCACTGTCACCAGAGGGCGTCTTGCTCGCGCTTGCGTCCGCACTCGAGCTACGACGCGTCCGCAGGGAGGCGCGCGCGTTACGCGAAGACCTTGGTCTCGCGGGCGAGATGATCGGCGGCAGCCCGGCGATGGCGCACGTGCGTGAGATGATTGCGCGAATCGCTCCGACTGATGCGCGTGTCCTCGTGACCGGTGAATCGGGCACCGGTAAGGAACTCGTGGCCGCGGCAATTCACTTTGGCAGCGGACGGCGCAATCGGCCGTTTATCCGCGTGAACTGCGCGGCGATTCCGCGTGATCTCGTCGAAAGTGAAATGTTCGGGCATGAGAAGGGTGCATTCACCGGCGCGACCGACCGGCGCATCGGTCGCTTCGAGCTCGCACACACCGGCACCCTTTTTCTCGACGAGGTGGGTGACCTCGGCCTCGAAGCCCAGGCCAAACTATTGCGCGCAATTGAAGCGAGTGAGATCGAGCGCGTCGGTGGCGGGAAGCCGATTCGCGTGGATGTGCGCATCGTGAGCGCCACCAATCGTGATCTTACGCGCGCCGTCGCAGATGGAACGTTCCGCGAGGATCTGTTTTTTCGCTTGAACGTCATCCCGATCGACGTGCCACCGCTGCATGAGCGGCCGGACGACATCCCGATGCTCGTGGCGCATTTTTCAGCGATGCATCATACGCGTACCGGTCGTCGCGCACCGAAGTGGACCGCCGCCGCACTTGCCATTCTCGCCGGCCACCGCTGGCCCGGTAATATTCGCGAGCTTGCGAACATCGTTGAACGCCTCGCGATTCTCCATGCGGGCGCCGACGTGGACGAGCGTCACGTGCTTGCGGTATTACCTGTGGCCGGCGCCGCGCGCCGGGCCGAGGAGCCGCTTCCCGACCCCACGGCCCTCGACCAATCGTTGAGCGACACGCTCGATTCGCATGAACGCATCCTGATTGTGCGCGCGTTGTCGGCGGCCGCGGGGAATGTCGCCGAGGCGTCGCGGCGACTCAAGACGGATCGCGCGAACCTGTACAGGCGCATGCGCCGGCTTGGTATTCCGGTAGGTGATGAATGAACGCCGCGAAGAATCTTTCTGCGCTCAGGACGACTACTGTCCTTGTCCTGGCATGCGCCATGAGCGCCGGAGCACAACAGCGCGACACTGTTCTCGACCGCAACACGCTGCCACGCGACGTCGCGCGCGAGGTCGTGGAGCTGTTCAACGCGACTGTCACACTGCGCGCGACAGACCGGCTGACGATTGATAGCACCCGCACGGTTGCCGGAGACGTGGCAGTGCTGAACGGTCCGGTGACCATCGCCGGTCATGTGACTGGGCGTGTGTTGGCGATCAATGCCGACGTCCAACTGCGCAAGGGCGCACGCATCGATGGCGACCTGCTCATTGTCGGCGGCGAGGTAGATGGCGCGGACGGCGCATCGATCGGCGGAGAAATTCGCATCTACCATCCACCACTTCGCTTTACGCAGGATGGCGATCGCCTCGTGGCGCAGGCCGAGGGCGGCGCAGAGGACCAGTGGTGGCGACGGTTCGAACGGCGTGGGCGACGAAATTTCAATCGTCTCGATATCGGGACCGGCGGCGTTTACAATCGTGTCGAAGGACTTCCCATTCGTGTCGGGCCAGTACTGTATCGCGACCAGGGGTGGGGACATCTTCGCCTTGGCGCCGCCGCTATCCTGCGAACGGCAAGCAGCTTCTCCGGCTCGGAACCGGATGTCGGGCATGATGTGAACGGAGAGATCCGCATCGGACGACAATACGGCGTCACACTGGGCGGACGTTTGTTCGACGTCGTGGATGGCGTGGAGAAATGGCAGCTCAGTGACACCGAAGTCGGGCTTGCCTCATTCCTCTTCCACCGGGACTATCGCGACTACTTTGGCCGGCATGGAGGACAGATTCGCGCCGCACTCCGCGCAACGGATAACGCCGATCTCACCCTGAGCTACGGCGACGAATACTGGAGCTCTCGCGAAACGCACGACCCACTCGCTGTCTTCAAGAATGAGTTGCCGTGGCGCACCAACCCAGAGGTGGATGCGGGCCGGTTTCACGTCGCGAACCTGACGCTACGCGTCGACACGAGAAACGATGACTTCAACCCGTGGGCCGGCTGGTACCTGCTTGCCGATTACGAGCGCGGCACGGGGCTGATCGATGTCCTCGCGCCAACGTCAGCCGGTGTGCGTGCGGCATCGCCGGGACCAACGCGTTATCAGCGCGGGTTCTTCGACCTCCGCCGCTACAATCGCCTCGGCCCAACCTCCGCGCTGAATCTGCGCGTCGTGTTGGGCGGTTGGCTGAGTGGGGACGCGCTTCCACTCGAGCGACGTCTTTCGATTGATGGACCCGGGACAGTTCCGGGATTCGACTTTCGTGCGGCGGGTGGAACCGACGTGGGCACATGCGCGACGGGGCCCACGCTGTCCGGACGTCCCGCACAGTGCGATCGCATTTCGCTGGCCCAGCTCGAGTATCGCAGTGACATCCGGTTGTCATTCAGTGATGGAGTGCCCGGTGCGCGCCGCACGCGTTTCCGCGCTGATGGCGCGTGGGTCTTCTTCGCCGACGCCGGACGTGGATGGCTCGTCAACGCGCCGGGGAGCGCGTTGAACTTCGGACGCACTGAGTTTCCGCCACTCTCGTCCTATCGCACGGACATCGGTGGCGGGCTCGATTTCGACCAGTTTGGGGTCTATCTGGCGAAGGCTCTTTCGGAGCCGAAAGAGCAGCTCAACGTTTTTCTTCGCGTTCGGCACCGTT
>JBDTMO010000417.1:0-5376 GCA_039934235.1 bacterium
GTGGTGCCCTGCGTGCGTCCGTCGCAAGGATCGCTGCAGTACGCCGCAAACGGAATCGCACCAGCCGCACGAAACGTCTCGGCCGCTTCTCGAACGAGCAACCCAATTTCCCAGTGGCCCGTGTGGTAGCCGAGCGCGATTGGGGTTCCGTCTTCGGCGCGGAGTCCTCCGAGCGTGCTGACGATCAGGTACTCGGGGCCTTGTAGCTGCGTGGCGCCCCATCCCATCCCGACGTTCTGCGTCAAGCCAAAGAGATCGCCACTTGGCAACTCTCGCAGCATTTCAGGAGTGAGCGGGAGCGCACCAGTCGGCCCTTCGCCGACGATCCGCCCTGCGGCGACGACGTCTGCAGAACCCAATACAGATTCGAGCGGCGGAACCATAGGAACTCTGACCATATTTCAAGCTTGCGGCGCGAAGGCCTGCGCGCCAGTCGCAAAAGAGTGAATAAAAGGAGATCACATGGAGCTCGTCGGCACCAATTTCATCGGCGGAATATCGAGCGCGGAAGGCAACGCACTCTTTCGCGGCGTGGACCCTCGCACCGACTCAGCGATCGAGCCGACGTTTCGCGAGGCAACCGCGGCCGAGGTGGATCGAGCCGTCCAGCTCGCGGCTGATTCATTTCGCGCCTATGGACGGACAACGCCGGCGAAGCGCTCTGCATTTCTTCGTGCCATCGCCGACGAGATTGTCGCACTTGGAACCACGCTCATCGATCGTGCGCATCTCGAGACGGCACTTCCGATCGCCCGCCTCGAGGGCGAACGGGCGCGCACGGTCGGACAGCTTCGACTGTTCGCGGACCTGCTCGACGAAGGTTCCTGGGTTGACGCGCGCATCGATCGCGGCGACGCAACCCGTGCACCCCTGCCAAAGCCGGACCTTCGCCGCATGCTCCTGCCACTCGGACCTGTTGCCGTGTTCGGCGCGAGCAATTTTCCATTCGCGTTCTCGGTAGCGGGCGGCGATACGGCCTCCGCGCTCGCGGCTGGGTGTCCGGTAGTCTGTAAGGCGCATCCCGCGCATCCCGGTACGTCGGAACTCGCGGCGCGCGCGATCCATCGGGCAGCATCGGCGTGTGAGCTTCCATCCGGCGTATTCTCGCTCGTGCATGGTTGGTCGCACGAGGTTGGTCTTGCGCTCGTCCGGCATCCGCACATTTGCGCGGTGGGATTTACTGGATCACTGCGCGGTGGACGCGCGCTGTTCGACGCCGCGGCGGCGCGCCCCGAGCCGATTCCCGTTTACGCAGAGATGGGGAGCATCAACCCGGTATTCCTGCTTCCGTCGGCGGCTGCTGAGCGCGGGGACGCGCTGGCGCAGGGTCTCGCGCAGTCGATCACCATGGGCACTGGGCAGTTCTGCACGAATCCAGGCGTCGTGGTCGGCGTGCGAGGCGAGTCGCTGGACAACATGGTGACCGCGCTCTCCACGCGGATTGCGGCGACGGAGCCGAGCGTCATGCTGTACCCGCAGCTGTCGAAGAGTTATACCGGCGCGGTGTCGCGCGCACAGACACATGGCGCGACGCTGCTCGCGCAGGCCGCCTCTGACGACGCGCATCGTGCGACGCCAGCACTGCTTCGCGTCGACGGTGACCACTTCATCCAGAACGGCGAATTGCGCGAGGAGATTTTTGGCCCGGTGTCCGTCATTGTCGGAGCGGCGGACGCCGCCGAGATGGAGCGGGTGGCGGAGGCAATGGAAGGGCAGCTGACCGCCACGATTCACGGGACAGCGGCTGAGCTCCGCGAGCACAGCGCGCTGGTCGAGATTCTTCAGCGCAAGGTTGGACGGCTGTTGTTCAACGGCTATCCGACGGGTGTCGAGGTTGGTCACGCCATGCAGCATGGCGGACCGTATCCCGCGTCGACCGATTCTCGCTCCACATCAGTGGGCAGCGCCGCGATCCTCCGCTTCGCTCGGCCGCTGTGCTACCAGAACTTTCCGGATGATTCACTGCCGGAAGAGCTGAGGGACGCAAATCTTCGTGGGATTTGGAGGACAATTGACGGGAGGGTCACGAAGGAGGCTGTTTGAGGGCGCGGAGATTACTCGTCGGGGGTGACGCGCCTGAGTACATCGAATACACGCATCATGGCTCCTGACGATTAACCGCAGAGGGACGCGGAGGGACAGAGAACGCAGAGAACTGCTTTTTGTCGCCACATGCGAATGCTGCGGCCATCAGGCGTTGGCCCGCGCGCGATCTGCTTTAGGCGTGATCCTCGGCGGACCTCTGCCCCTCTGCGCCCTCCGCGGTTAATCGCTGAGGATCCATGCGTTCGCGTTAGTCCCGATGCCGGCGCACCGCCGCCTGTTATCGCAATGGGACGAAGGTCGCCAGAATCAACGTGGTCACCATGGATGTCACCCCCACCACCATAAGAAGTGGCGTCCATGAACGCAGTGTCTCAACCTCAGTGACCCCGCCAATCTTGCTGAACACCCAGAATCCCGCGTCGTTCATCCACGACCCCACAAGCGAGCCCGCCGCGATCGACGTGCCGAGATACACGGGATGAAACGGCAGCGTGATGCCCTTGATCATCGCACCCATCATTCCCGCCGTCGTAATCATCGCCACCGTGCTCGATCCCTGCGCCACCTTCACGACTGACGTGACCGCGAAGGCGAGCAAGAGGATGCTGATCCCGGATCCAAATCCGCGGCTCGCGAACGCCGCTTGAATCGCTGGGCCGATCTGGGCCGCCTGCAGCATCGCGCCAAACGCGCCGCCCGCTGCGACGATGAGAATCACGACGCCCGCGCCCATCAGGGATGACTCCACCATCCGCGACATCTGTTCTCGCGTTGGACGGCGCTGCCGGCTGTACAGCAGCATCGCCGCCGCGGCGGACAGCAGCAGCGCGAAGTTTGGATTCCCGATCACCGACGTGACGGGGCGAATCATGGCCCACGTGTCCGCATAGGACGGTGCCCACACGCGCATCGCGTCCGCCATCGTGCCCAATGAAATCAGGAACACGGGCATCACCACCGGGAGCAACGCCGGCACAAGCGCCGGCAGCGAACCCGTGACCTCATGCTGCGGTTCGGCGCCGAACGTCGCGCGCATCGCGATGGGCATGCGCTTGTCCACCCACGTGCCAAACAGGAATCCAATGATCGCTGCCGGCATGGCGACAACGACGCCCACAAGGATCATCACACCCAGGTCGACGCCGAGTGAGTCGGCAACGGCGAGTGGGCCGGGATGTGGCGGCACGAGGGTGTGCGTCGCCACACCGCTGGCAGACATCGCCAGCAGATACTTGAGGTAGTGGCGATTGGTGCGGCCGTACATCGACCGCGCGAGTGGCGCGAGCAGGAAGAAGACCGTGTCGAAGAACACGGGAAGCGAGAGCATGAATGCTGTTGCGCCAAGCGCGACCGCGTCCCGTTTTTCTCCCAGCACATTCAGGAATCCGCCGACGATCCGGTCGGCCGCACCGCTCTCCGTCATCGCCGTGCCAATGATTGCGGCCAGCGCGATGACGATGCCAATGCTGCCGGCCGTCTTTCCGAACGCCTCTGCCACGCGCGCGATCTTCACCGTCTGCTCGCCTGGGGCGAGGAAGCTCACCACGATTGCCGCAACGATGAGCGCGAGGAATGCATTCAACCTGAGCCCGATGATGGCGCCCAGGATCACGATCATTCCAATCAACAGAATCAGGAAAGGGTGCATCGGCAGCCTGTGAGCGGTAGACGATCCGGCGGGCCGCGCAATCTGGCACCCTTTCCCCCGAAATGCACCGTCGTCAGCGCGCGGCAATCACCCGCGTCGCTGGGTCACGCCAAAGTCGCACGGCGGCAATGGTCACCATCCCGGCGCGCACGTTCACCGGGCCAATGTCGATGCGAGTGGCATCACCGCCCAACGCGAGCTGTAGTTGGCGCTGGCCAGCTGCCGCATGCACGCGCAGCAGCGTGATCTCCTGTGGCAGCAGGTGCCACGACCGCACGTCGGCACGCTCGAGTAGTGACGCACCGATATTGGCAATGGAACCGGCGACGTCGCCCTTGTTGTCCTTCACCGCCTTCGTCACGACGTACTTCGCCGCGGCGCGCGCAATCGCACGCGCGAGCAACGCCGTGCGCTCGCGACCCTCATCGGCGACAACGGCATCATCCAGCAGCGAGACCATGCGTGCATTCGTCACGGACGCACCGTCAACCAGCAACGTCGCCTCACCAATACTCGGATCGCCTCTCCGTACCGACGGAAATGAAACCGACAGCCAGTAGCCGTCTTCGTCGTCATCATCGTCGTTGTCAGGACGGCGACGATGTGGGCCACGCGGTCCGTCCTCACCTCGTGCGATACGCTCGGCAATGCGCGACGCCCTGTTCGAATTCGACTCATGGTCCGTCGCACGCAGCGAATCGCGATCAGCGTCGCCGAGGAACACACTGATCGACTGCGTTGCGCGATGCGCGACAAACCCGCGCTCGACCACCACGAGCACATCACCCTCGCCCTGCGCGCCATGGCTCCTCTCACTGTCCGCTGGCTGCGGCAGGAGAGTACGAGCGAGACGATACGCAACCTGCGCCTCATCGTGTTCGCGAGCCCGTTCGAACACGACACCGGCGAGATAGTGCAGCGTGGCGTGCGTCGGGCGCTCGGCATCCGTGCGGTCGGCCGCGTATTGCGCGAGTAGCGCGCTAAGCCGGCGCGCCTCGACCGCGGCATCCTCCCACTGCTCCAGCCGCGCGTATGCCAGCATCCCATAGTACGGGATGAACAACCGCTCTGTGCGCCGTAGCTGATACGGACGCGCAAGATCATTCGTCAGCAGCGCTAACGCGTTGCCCGAGACGCTATTCGTGATGCGGTCGTCCGCCAGGAGCGCGGCGGAATCGAGCACTGCGGCGCTGCGCCCAAACTGCGACGCGTAGTAGCTGCTCACGCCGAGGCTCAGCTCACGGAGCAGCTCGTCGTCCTCATGCCATCCGAGTGCCGCGGTATAATCCGCGCGCGCCAACGCTTCGCGAAGCCGCTGCTGCGGACGCGCAATTCCATGCGGACCCGTTTCGTATGCGCCGACTGTCGCGCGCAGCGTCGCGCAACCTGGCAGTCCGGCCAGTACGACGACAATCGCCGCACTGACCGGAATGACTCTCCTCAACCGCGCGCTGGTGGGGGTGCGCATGGGACGAGTGTGTGTGTGTCGCCGCTACTTCTTCTCGAGCACGACGATGCGTTCGCGCGCGTGGACAATGGCGTCGGCCAACTTCGCGTTCGCGGTGCCCTGCGCGTCGATCTGCGCAATCGTGAGCTGGTTGAGGAACATCTTGTAACGCAGCTCTGCCTCGACGGGCCGCAGCAACTTGTCGAGCGACATCGCAATCTTGTACTGGATCTCC
>JBDTMO010000418.1:0-5375 GCA_039934235.1 bacterium
ACGATGCGTTGCGATCGAGCGAGATGGCGCCCATGTCGCGCCAGTCGATCCGTACCGAACAATTCGCCGAGGATGATGTCGCCGGGCGCATCCGTCGCTCGCAGGTCGATATGACCTGGCGAGTTGCGCCTCCAGCCGGGGAAAAACCTCACTCTTGAATCTGCTCCCGTAGTCTGTCCAGCCCGTTAGCCCGCCTCCACCGCAGAGCAGCCATGCGACGGAGAGTTGCGCGGAGACATATGCAGATTGGAGTCCACGACGTTGCGCATGGGGCCGGCACTTCGTACGATGACGAATGGATCGTCTTGGATACTCTCCGCCGTCGACTGTCATACGCGCTGTGCGCTACGAGAATGCGCACGCGTCGGGCGTGGATGAGGTCGTTGCTGAAGAGACACCGGTGACGTTCGTGTACAACGGCGTTTCGCACGCGGTCATGATGGCGAGCCCGAGTGATCTCGAGGACTTCGCGATTGGCTTCTCGCTCACTGAGGGGTTGATCGATCGCGCCGACGCCGTGATCGCGGTTGGCGTCGTTCGCTATAGCCGCGGTATCGAACTGCAGGTGGAGACGTCAGTCGCGGTCGCCAATGAGACGCGGCGTCGCAGATTGTCGGGACGTTCGGGCTGCGGTATCTGCGGCATGGAAGACGTCGATCAGGTGCTTCGCGCCTTGCCTCGCATCGGCACTGGCCGGCGTTTTACGGCGACGGCGATTTCGCGCGCGATGCGCGAGCTCGCGGCACGCCAACCGTTGAATGATTCGACGGGTGCGGTGCACGCGGCGGGATGGAGTGATGCCGATGGCGCGGTGACGCTGGTTCGTGAAGATGTTGGTCGGCACAATGCGCTGGACAAGCTCGTTGGTGCAGTGGTTCGATCGCCGATCGATCCCGCGAGCGGCTTCATCGTCCTCACGAGCCGCGGCAGCTTCGAGCTCGTACAGAAAGCCGCGGTACTCGGCGCGTCGTTGGTGGCGACGGTCTCGGCTCCGACTGGGCTTGCGGTGCGTATGGCGGACGAGGCGGGCATTGCGCTCGCGGGCTTTGCGCGCGACGGGCGTGTGACGGTGTACACGCACGCCGATCGCGTGAGTCCGGCGTAGCGCAGACGTCGGTACAATTCGTTAACCTTGCCAATGCGATTCCTTCTCAATTCCGGCGCCGTGGCCGGCGCGGTCCTTTGCGTCGCGAGCGTGGCGTGTTCTCGCAGCGCGCCTGTGGTCACGAGCGCTGCTCCCAACGTGACAGTGAACGCATCTACCGCCGGCCCACGCGCACTGGCGCGCGCGCAGCAGCTCGTCGTGGTGATCACGCCCGATTGGAATGTCACGACGGGCACGCTGCGCAGGTTCACGCGTGAGCGCGCCACGGCGCCGTGGCAATCGGCAGCTCCGTCAGTCCCCGTTGTCATCGGCCGCACGGGACTCGCATGGGCCGACCAGGCGCTCGCGTCGGCAGTGACGCAGCCAGTGAAGCACGAGGGCGACGGGCGGTCTCCCGCGGGCGCGTTTCCGCTCGACACCGCGTTCGGCTTTGCGGCGCGCGCGGAGTTGCCCTGGATGCGCCTTCCCTACGCGGCGCTGCAAGCGGGCAGCGATTGCGTGGACGACGAAGCCTCCGCGTACTACAACACTGTCGTTGATCGCGCGAGCGTGCCGCACATCGACTGGAACAGCGCTGAACACATGCGCCAGATCGGCCAATATCGACTCGGTGTGATCGTGGGCTACAACGCAGCGCCACCAACTCCCGGTCGCGGATCGTGCATCTTCCTGCACATCTGGGGCGGGCCATCGTCGACGACCGCTGGCTGCACCGCGCTCGATGCGGGTGAGCTCGAAACACTGATGCGGTGGCTCGATAGCGCGCGACGTCCAGCACTCGTGCAACTTCCGCTCGCCGAGTATGAGCGGCTGCGCACCGCGTGGAACCTCCCGCCCGTATGATGAGGTATTCGATCCACACAAGGCGTGCGCTTGTCGCGCTGCTCGCCCTTGCAGCATGTCGGCGAGGCGACGTCAATCGCGACTCTCTCGAACTCGCAATGCAGCGCGACTCGGTTCCCGTGCTCGTCGGCGCAGGCGACATCGCCGATTGTAAATCGGATGGCGCTGAGCGGACAGCGGAACTGCTCGACACCATTCGCGGCACGATCTTCATTGCGGGTGACGTGGCGTATCAGTCGAAGAAGAATCCGCACCCGATGACGACCTGCTTCGCGCCCACGTGGGGCCGGCATCGCGCGCGGATCCGGCCGTCTCCGGGCAATCACGAATACAATGACGACGGAGCGCAGTCCTACTTCGACTACTTTGGCGACCAGGCGGGGCCTCGGCCCGGCGGCTACTACAGCTACGACCTCGGTACGTGGCACGTGATTTCACTCAATACCAACATTCTCATCGGAGTCGGGTCGGCGCAGGAAAAGTGGTTACGCAGCGACCTGGCCGCGCATCTCGGTCGCTGCACGGTGGCCTACATGCATCACCCGCGATTCAGCTCGGGACCACACGAAGAGCGCGATAGTCTCATCCCGTTCTGGCGTGCCTTTGCGGCGTACGGCGTGAGTGTGGTCATCGCCGGGCACGATCACCTGTATGAGCGTTTCGCGCCGCTCGATCCCGACGGCAACCCGGACTCACTGAATGGAGTGCGTCAATTCGTCGTTGGCACGGGCGGAGCGCATCGGTACACGCTCAAGAACATTCTTCCCGGCAGCGAAGCGCATTCGTCTGATACCTTCGGCCTCCTCAAGTTGTCGCTCCTGCCCAATCGCTACCGGTGGGACTTCATTCCGGTTGACGCCACTGGGTTCCATGATCGGGGAGAATCCACCTGCCGCCCGACGCATGCCGCAAACTGAACGACGCGTAGCACTTCGGGTTCTCCAGGCCGGCGCCATCGCGGTTGTTCTCGCCGCCGCGCCATACAAGACATTCGAGCTCGATCGCTTCTTCGTACCGAAGGAGTTGGCCGTAAGCATCACCGCGCTCATCGTCACGCTGCTGTGCCTTGCGCGCGCCAAGCGACTTTCAATTGGCCGGACGGATCAACTGCTCGCGTTGTGGCTAGTGCTTGGCGTGGTGTCGGCGGTGTTTGCGACAAACTGGTGGCTCGCGGGGCGCGCCGTCGCAGTGTCGCTCGCTGGAGCAGCGTGCTTCTGGTGTGCGCGCACGCTCTCGCGCGCAGGATACTCACGCGCGCTGGTGGCCGCGTTAGCGCTCGCCGGTGTCGTCGGTGCGGCGACAGCGTTGCTCCAGACGTACGGCGTCAAGACAGATCTCTTCAGCCTGAATCGCGCGCCGGGCGGCACATTCGGTAATCGCAACTTCATGGCGCATTTGTGCGTGATCACGCTACCGGCATTGCTCTTCTCCGGCATGCGAGCGCCAACGCGCGCGTCACTCATGAGATGGTGCGGTGGATTGGCCGTCGTCTCTGGCGCGCTCATTTTGTCACGCAGCCGCGCCGCGTGGCTTGCGCTCGTGGTCGGGATGGTCGTGCTTGCCGTTACCGGATTCATCGCACTGCGCCAGCGCGACGGTTCCCTCAAGCCGATGCGCGTCGTCGTGCTTCTTCTTGCGGCCGTCGCGGGCGGGGCAGCAGCACTCGGCATTCCGAATACACTCGACTGGAAGAGCGACTCTCCGTACGCGGACACGGCGCAAAGCATCGTGAACTACAAGGGCGGTAGCGGACATGGGCGACTGATTCAATACGGCAACTCACTCAGGATGACGCTCCGTCATCCCCTCCTCGGCGTCGGACCGGGCAACTGGCCCGTTATCTATCCCAAATTCGCGTCGGAGAATGACCCATCGCTCGGGCAGGAGGGCATGACGTCGAACCCGTGGCCGAGTAGTGATTGGGTCACGTTTCTGTCTGAGCGTGGGCCGTTTGCGCTTGTGCTGATCGGACTCGCGGTGTTGGCGCTGCTCACGGATGGTATGCGCGGCCTGCGCAACGGCGCCGACACGGAAACCAGGTTCGCCGCCGCGGTTTTTCTGGCGACGCTCGTCGTGCTTGTGATCGTCGGAACGTTTGACGCCGTTCTCTTGCTTCCCATCGGCGCACTCGTCGGGTGGGCGCTCCTGGGCGCACTCTCGCCGACATCACGCGAGCGCGCGGCCATCGAGATGACATTGCCCCGTCGCCTTCTCGCGTTCGTATTCGTCGCCGTCGTGGGAGGGCTCGTCGTCGCACGCAGCGGCGCGCAACTTCTCGCCATGTCGATTTACGCCACCAGCTCGAAAGCCACAGTGCTCGAGCGCGCGTCGGCGATCGACCCAGGCAGCTATCGCATTCACGCACGACTGGCGCAGCTCTATCTTGGACGCGGCGATTGCAAGCGCTCTAAAGTGCACGCGAAGGCGGCCAAGGAGCAATTTCCGTCGTCACCCGCTGCGCGGCGGCTCCTCGCGTCCTGCGGCGGATAGCTTTTTCGCGCGGCTGCTATTCGATGAGCCTTCGCGTAGGGCGTGCGTAGTCGGCCCGCACACACATCGATTCGAGCACGGTATCCGATTCCCTGAACCAGGCGCGCGGGATTGGGCGGAGACGTCTCTTCTGGTCGCGGCTTTCAAATACGAGCCAGCCGTCTGATTCGCCGTCGCTGAGGCGCAATCGCGCCTCGTGCCGAATGCGCCGTTCGTTCGCGTCTCGCGGCGCAATGCGGCGTTCTCGAAGCTTGCGACGCTCCACCGATTGTGGAATCACTTCCCAGACTTGCCAGTCAATCCCCTCGCTGTCGCGAAACTCGCGGAGTGCCATGGTCAATGACAGTGCACCATTGGGGCCATACGGCAGAGTTCGGGTTATTCCGTTTTCCCGGCCTTGAGCGCTTCCGCGTTGAGGCCGTCGAGCAGCATTGTCACACGCTCGACTTCACCAGCAGCAATTGTCTCCCGCGGCGTTCGACCCTCGAATTCTTCGAGCGGCGTCTCGAGCCACACGATGGCATCGGCCGGTTCGCGAAAGCGAATAGCCAGCTCGACAAGCAGCAACCGTCGCATGCGCTTCCGCCTGATTCTCTTGTTCATGACGTCCTCATCCGGTTAGAAGGAATTTCTCACTCAGTCAGGCACGATGGGTGCCTAAGTTTTTGTGTGCTAGCTCACAACGACCACACATGAATCCTTCGACTCGTACAACGTGACGCCGCATCGCGACTTCAGGGACGATGACGACCACATCTGGACTGCATGGGACGTGATTCCGTCATGGGGAGAGCGTCGAGGTTCCGAGCGACGACGGCTGGATAGCGGTGCGCCGATACACAGCGGAGAACGCCGACGCACGGACCGCCGTACCGTGCGCGGCATTCGCGTTCCACTCGCGCCCGTACTCGCCAAAGGCTGGCTCGCCTTCGAATCG
>JBDTMO010000419.1:0-5374 GCA_039934235.1 bacterium
CGACTGGGAGCTGCTCATCAAGCTGGTCCGCGCGGGCTACCGGCCGATCGAGATTATTGGCCGTTCCTTCGCGCAGTTCTATCCGGCAGAGGACCGCGCCGCACACAAGCCGGAACGCGAGTTGGAAATCGCCGCGCGCGATGGACAAATTGAGGACGAAGGGTGGCGCGTTCGCCGAGACGGATCGCAGTTCTGGGCGAATGTGCTGATCACCGCGCGACGCGACGAACGCGGTGAGCTCATCGGCTTTGCCAAGTTGACGCGCGACCTCACCGAGCGACGCGCGGCCCGCGAGCGCGAACTGGCGAACGCACGCCGAGCGGCCGCCGAGGAAGCGGGCCGGCGCACCGCTGAAGACCGCGCGCGTGAGATGCGTGAGTTCGCGGAAAAGTTGCAACAGCAGGCCACCGCGCTGGAAACACGGTCGCGCGAGGCCGAGGAGGCGCGTGCGCACGCGACGGAAGCGAATCGCGTGAAGGGCCAGTTCCTCGCAGCGATGTCTCATGAGTTGCGGACACCGCTCAACGCCATCGGCGGATATGCATCGCTGCTCGCCATGGGTCTGTCCGGGCCTGTCACGCCGCAACAGGCAGAGCACCTCGAACGCATCAAGCTGAGTCAAGCGCACCTGCTCGGCGTCATTAACGACATCCTGAACTTCAGCCGCATCGAGGCCGGCCAGTTGGCCTACGACCTCGGCCCCGTTCCACTCAGCGAGGTCATCGATGCGGTGATGCCGATGATCACACCCCAGGCGCAGACGAAAGGGCTGCACGTCGAAGCGATCAACGATGACACGCAACTGGTGGCGTGGGCCGATCGAGCGAAGATCGAACAGATCGTGCTCAACCTTGTCTCCAATGCTGTAAAGTTTACAGGTACTGGTGGCGCCGTCCGCCTCTCCTATGAGCAGTTGGATGCACATCGGGCTGCGTTACATGTGTCGGACACCGGGTGCGGCATTCCCGACGACCAGCTTGCGACGATCTTCGAGCCGTTTGTGCAGGTCGGGCGGTCGCTCATCAGCATGCACGACGGCACAGGGCTGGGCCTGGCGATCAGTCGCGACCTCGCGCGGGCGATGAATGGCGATATCATCGCCACGAGCCGCGTCGATGTGGGCTCGACGTTCACGTTGACACTGCCGCTGCGCCAATAGGGTCTCTCCACAAGTGCAGCAGCGCATAGCTGCGCCACGGCCGCCACTGTTGCGACCGCGCGTCTGCTTGCGCTGGCGTCAGTCCGCCGAGCGCCTTGCGCATGGCGATGTCCTCCTTTGGGAACGCGTCCGGCCACCGGAGCGCACGCATGGCGATGTAATGCGCCGTCCACGGTCCGATACCCGGCAGCGCCACGAGCTGCTCGATCGTGCGATCAGGATCGCCACCTGCCTCGAGCACGAGGCGTCCGCTCACGACCTCGTGCGCTATCGAGACGATGCTGCGCGCGCGTGTTTGAATGATGCCGAGTGACGCGATCTCATCGACGGTTGCCGTGGAGACGCGCTCGGCGGTTGGGCTGACGCGTTCCAATCCAACATGCGGCGTCTGCAGCAGGACACCAAATGCTGCCGCGAAGCGACTGGCCAGTGTGGTCGCCGCCTGCACGGTGACTTGCTGCCCGAGGATTGCGCGCGTCGCGAGTTCAAACCCATCGAACGCGCCAGGCACGCGGAGCCCAGTGTTGCGCTTAACGGCGTGAACGAGTGCCGGATCCTGCCCGAGATGCTCAGCGATGATGTCGGGCCGCGCACTCAGGTCGAAGAGATGGCGAAGACGTCCCAGCAGTGCTGGTAACACTGGAGTGAGCGAGTACGTGAGCTCCACTGACAGTGCGCGCCGATCCGGCCGATGGCGCACCCGGACCCATCCCTGATGACCACCCAGCTGCACGGTGCGGAGGTACGCGTCATCCGTCACCAACTCGACACCGGCCATTGCTCGCGTTCGCAGGAACTGCAGGATGCCTGTCCAATCAAATGGCGGCCGATAGGACAGCTGGAGCGTCAACGCGTCATTCGGCGCCGACGAACTTGCCGTTTCCTCGGCGGCCTTGCGCAAGCGCGTTGGCGGCATGCCATAGCGACGACTGAATGCATCATTGAAGCGACGAACGCTCGCGAAACCACTCGCGTACGCGATGTCGCTCATGGACAGCATTGTCTCCGTCAGCAGTTGTTTCGCGAGTAACAGGCGACGCGTGAGCACGAGCTCGATGAGTGACACGCCGAGCTCGCGTTGCACGATGCGCCGGATCTGGCGTGCGCTCCAGCCAAACTGTGAGGCCACGCGCTCCATTCCTGCGCCGTCATCGAGCATGCCTTCATCGATGCGCTGGACGATGAGGGAGGCGATGCGATGCGCGTCGTCGACCGGCGCGTTACCGGGCGCGAGCTCCGGACGACAGCGGAGGCAGGGCCGGAAGTTGGCCTTCTCCGCTTCGCCGGCGCTGTTATAGAAGCGGCAGTTCGCGGCCTTGGGCGTCCTCGCGGTGCATACGGGCCGACAATAGATGCCTGTCGATGTCACGCCGATGTAGAACACCCCGTCGAATCGGGGATCGCGCGCGGCGTACGCAGCGTAAAGGGCGATGGTGTCCTCAGTCATGCCCGCAATGTAGGCAGACGAGGCCCACGCGCTGGCCATTTTCGGCCGTGATATTCTCGCGCCTATCTACAACGTTGTGAGCAACTTACGTCGGTTACAGACGGCTTACTTAGGTGGCCAATAATGGCGAGACCCGTTCGCCCGCCTCGCCTACGTTGTAAGGCAGGACCCGTTCACTGTTCACCGTTCACCGTTCACCGTTCTCCGTTGACCATCACCGTTCACCGTTCACCGTTCACCGTTCACCGTTCACCGTCTTCTAAATACACCATGACCACAAGGAAGCACCGTACCGTTGCGTCGCGCATTGCAGGATACCAGTGGGGTGATGTTGCCACGCATCTCGACGCGAATGGCTGGGCAATGCTCGACGGCATCCTGTCGACGGATGAGTGCCGCGACCTCGCCAAGCTCTACGAAGGAGGCGGGCGCTTTCGCAGCCACGTCATCATGGCGCGACATGGCTTCGGCCGAGGCGAGTACAAGTATTTCGCCTATCCGTTGCCCACCATCATCGCGGACTTGCGCTCGTCACTCTACACTCGGCTCGCGCCAATTGCTGATCGGTGGAACGAGGCCATGGGCATCGATGTGCGATATCCCGCCGAGCATGCGCAGTTCATACAGCGATGTCACGACGCAGGGCAGAGCCGTCCAACACCGCTCTTGCTCCAATACGGCGACGGCGACTTCAACGCATTGCATCAGGACCTGTACGGCGAGCACATATTTCCATTCCAGGTGGTGTTTCTGCTCTCACAGCCCGGGAAGGACTTTACGGGCGGCGAATTCGTTCTTACGGAGCAGCGGCCGCGCATGCAGTCGCGTGCTGAAGTTGTTCCATTGCAGCAGGGGGACGCAGCAATATTCGCGGTGCAGAATCGCCCGGTGCAAGGTACGCGCGGGGTTTACCGTGTGAACCTGCGCCACGGAGTCAGCCGAGTGCGATCGGGGCATCGACACACCACTGGCGTCATTTTCCACGACGCGGCGTGAGCGGTGAGGTTGCGAACGGACGCATCCGACGGGGGAACGGAATGAAGACGCAGCAAGTGCTCGACCGGCTCGATACGGCCTGGGCCGAGTTCGAGGCGTCGTACGCAGGGTTGTCCGACGCGCAGATGCTCCAACCAGGCGTGAGCGGCGCATGGTCGGTGCGCGACACCATTGCGCATGTCACGTGGTGGGAAGAGGAAGCGTTGAAGCATCTGCCACTCGTGCGTGCCGGCGGCAGGCCCACGCGCTACTCGGTGAAGTACGGTGGCATCAACGCCTTTAACGCATTGATGACCGAGCAGCGACGCGAGCTATCGCTCGCCGAGGTGCTCCGTGAGCACGGCAACGTGCATCACCGGCTCGTCGAGTACGTCCGCAACGCGCCCGAGGAGCTTTACGCGCGAGAGACCCGGTTCCGACGCCGTCTGCGTCTCGACACGCATGGCCACTATCCGATTCATGCGCGCGCCATCCTGGCGTGGCGTGCTCGCGAGTTGAATGATGCGCGCTGAAGGTTGTTCCCGGAGCTGCTGTCGGTAAACCCACGACCAACTGCGAGAACATTCCCGACAGACGGACCGCTCGGCGTGAGGCATCGTTCCATGCGTCCACACTGAGCTCCCGTATCCCATGCGTCTGCTATTCGCTGGCTTCCTGCTGCTTCACGGCGTTGCGCATCTTATCGGCTTCCTGAGTCCGTGGGGACTTCTGCCGGCTCCCGCCCCGGGAGCCGAGCCGCCGCCGCCCACCAACGAACTGTTCGCTGGCCGAGTCACGCTCGGCGAAGGTGCCGCGCGCGAACTGGGGCTCCTATGGCTGCTGGCCGCAATCGCGTTCGCCATTGTCGCAAAAGGGGTGTGGCTTCAGGCTCCGTGGACAGTTCCATCACTCGTCGTTGTCACGCTGATTTCGCTGGTGCTCACACTTGTCTGGTGGCGCACGGCGCGGATTGGGGCATTCGTGGATTTCGCGATACTCGCTGGCGTCGCGCTGTGGGCGATGCTGGGAACACAACCGGGCTGACCCCATCGAGCGCGGGCGTTCGCCGGCTGCTGTTCAGTCGGGCTTCTTCGCGCTGGGATCGCCCGTGGGCGGCGGCGCGTGATCCGTCGATGCGGGCGGGCCAAGCAATTCCGTGAGGATCGGTTTTAGGGCATCCGCCCAGATCTGATAACCCTTCAGCGTGGGATGCAGCTTGTCCACCGTCATCCCTTCGTGGAGCGCGCCGTCCGCGCCGGCCAGCTTGTCGTTGATGTTGACGTAGCGAATCTTCTTGCCGTCGGCAAAACGCGCGATGTTCTCGTTGATTCGGTTGATCTCCGGGATGACAGCCATGTTGTCGTTGCGGGGGAAGATACCGTTGAGGATGATCGTCGCGTTCGGCGCCTTCTGCTGCATGATGTCGATCAGTGCCTTGATGCCGCGCGAGATGTCGGCAACCTTCGCATCACCGCCCGGTCGCGTGCCGACGTTGTTCGTGCCCGCTAACAGCACGATCACCTTCGGGTTTACGCCATCCAGCTCACCGTTCTCGAGGCGCCACAGCATGTGCTCAGTCTTGTCGGCGCCCCAGCCGAAGTCACCGGCGTTCCAGCCGTGGAAATTGGAATTCCAATTGTCGAGGAACGGCGGATAGTCCGTGGCGCCCCAGCGACGCACAATGGAATTGCCCTCGAAGTAGACGTCGACCCTGCCCTTGGTTTTCTTCTCGAGCAATTGTTGGTGGGCGAGCATCGAATTGTTGTCGGTGCGCTGCAATGCTTTGTCGGCGG
>JBDTMO010000420.1:0-5360 GCA_039934235.1 bacterium
GTGCTCGCCATCACGCCGGAAGTCGTTGCCGCCTCGCGCGAGGGCGCAGCCCGCAGCCGATCACTCGGCATCGTCGGAACGAACATCGCGACGCTCGAGAAGCAATTTTCCCAGGATCGCTCCCTGGGCGTTGCACCCGCCACCCGGCAGTACCTTCGCGAGGTCCTTCCCGAACTCGACGTCGCCGAAATCCTCCTCACCGAGGTGAACGGCTACAACGCAGTGACCACGCAGCTCAGCTCCGATTTCGTGCAGAGCGACGAGGCGTGGTGGCAGTCCGCGTGGCGTGACGGAGTGTCCCCGGCCGACGCGGCATACGATTCATCCGCTCGGCAGATCACTGTGTCCCTCTCTGCACTCGTGAAGGACGGCGCGGCCAAAGCGGGCGTGGTGAAGCTCGGGTTCAGTATCGCGCCACTCGTTCGCTCCCTGTACTCGGCTGGCGCCGGCGTTCGGATCGACGTCGTCGACACGACGGATCGCGTGCTCCTTAGCTCGGATTCCGCGTCGGCCGGGCGGCGGTTGCGCGGCATGCCGTCTGGAAATGGCGAGGGTGCGCAAGCGGCGTCAGTGGTTTCGGATAGCGTCCACGAGCGCGCAGTCGCATTGCGCACGAACTCTGGACGGTGGCGCGTCGTGGCCCACCTCCCGGAAGCAGAAATCGCCCTGCTCTCCCGGACCGCGCGAATGACCGTCCCTTTGGGTGCCGCAGCGATCATGATCGTGTTGCTCATCCTCCTTGCCGCGATCAATGCGTTTCTCAATAAGCGCGTGACGGTGCCGGCGCGTGAGCTGGCAGAGGCAGCAGAGGCGGTGGCCGCGGGCGATTTCTCGGTGCAGTTGCGTCGCGCCTCGGCCGACGATGAAATCGGTCGCCTCAGCCGCGCCGTCGGCGCGATGATTCTCGAGTTGCGCAGGTTGGCGGAAGCCATGGCCGGCGCTGCGAAGGACACGAGCGCGATGTCGTCCGAGATTACTGCTGGCTCGGAAGAAATGGCTGCGACCGCTGGTGAAATTGCGAACACCGCGAGTGACCTGTCCGCGCAGTCAACCAC
Source organism: bacterium (assembly GCA_039934235.1). Classification (GTDB taxonomy): domain Bacteria; phylum Gemmatimonadota; class Gemmatimonadetes; order Gemmatimonadales; family Gemmatimonadaceae; genus AG11. The sequence continues at coordinate 1,056 of JBDTMO010000420.1, forward strand.
CATGGCCGAAACGATCGCGAGCCTCGCCACATCGGCCGGCTCGTTGCGCAAGCTGGCCGGCGAGCTCGACTCGGGCGCGCAGGACGGTGTGGAGCGCAACACGTCGCTTCGCACACTGGCGCTCGAGAATCGCGCCGGCCTCGACGCAAGCGCCGAATCGCTTACCAGCCTGACAGAGGACGTGAACGCGAGTGCCGTCGCCATTACGGCACTCAGCCAGGCAAGCGAGGAGATTCGCTCGTTCGTCACCTTGGTGCGCAAGCTTGCCCGTCAATCCAAGCTGCTTGCGCTGAACGCGGCCATGGAAGCGGCGCGCGCCGGCACGCAGGGCGCGGGGTTCGCCGTCGTTGCCGCCGAAGTTCGACGTCTCTCGTCCATGTCCTCTGACGCGGCCGAACGGACCGAAACCGTCGTGAAGAGCGTGCTTCAGGGCATCGACGCGTCGCTGGAATCGGCGAGTCGCGCTGTGACGACAGCCAACGTCGTACGTTTCGCGACCACAAAGGCATCCGAGTCGTTTTCGGATATCGAAGCAGCGGTGGATGAGGCCGAAGCATGGACGACCTCGATCGAACGCACCGCGGCGGCGACGAGCGGCCTTGTGCTGGAGATGACGCTACGCCTCGACTCACTGGCCAGCGGAACCGAGGCGTTTGCGGCCGCGATGGAGCAAGTGGCCGCATCGAGCGAGGAGCAGAGCGCCAGCACGCAGGAGATTGCCGCCGCCGCGAATTCCCTGGGCTCCGCGGCGGACAAGCTGTCGAAGCTCGTAAGCGGATTACGCGTGACTGGCGCCTAGGCTGTCTATCGCTTGACCGGCCGGTCGTCGCGCTTGAACAGGAATGCTGACGTCACGAAGCGTGGGCCCTGCGCGTCGCACACCGCAAACCGGCTGCCCTCGTAGCAGCACGCGCCGGCAAACTCGCCCTTCTTGTTGATCGCGTAGAAGTCGAGGTCGAAATACGGGCGCCCGTTGTCGCTCAGGAGGCGCTTTTCCGTCATCGCAATCACGCGCTCCATCACCTTCATGAGTGCGGCCTCGGGCGTCATGCCGTTCCGCATCAACTCCACTGCGAGAAACGCCCCGCACACCTTGATGTTCGCCTCACCTCGGCCTGTCGATCCGGCGGCGCCGACCTCGTTGTCGCAATATTGTCCCGCGCCGATGATCGGGCTGTCGCCAACGCGACCGGGGATCTTCCATGACATGCCGCTCGTCGTCGTGACAGACCCGAGATCGCCCGATGCGGTGAGCGCGTTCATGTTGATCGTGCCGTACGTGTGCGGAATGCCTCGCTCGTCCAGAAACACGTGGTTGTCATTTTCGGACGCGTCCTGCCGAAAGGCCGGCATGCGGCTCGACGATCGCGGTGGCTGCGTTGGCTTGGCGATCCTGATGTCGTCCTTGTGATCGAGCCACGCGTCGTCCGCGTTAAGATTCGCCCGCCAGCGTAGCCAGTCCTGCCGGCTCTTTTCCGTGAGAAGGTTCTGCGGCGTAAAGCCCATCTCGATGGCGAATCGGCGCGCGCCGGCGCCGACGAGCATGAGGTGATCCGTGTAGTCCATCACGGCCTTCGCCACCAGCGACGGCGTCGCAATATCCTCGATTGAAGCAACCGAGCCCGCGCGCTTGGTGGGGCCATGCATGACGCTGGCGTCGAGTTGCACGACGCCCTCGGCATTCGGCAATCCGCCTAACCCAACCGATTGGTCGTTGGGATCGAGCTCCACGATGTTGACGCCGGCAATCGCGGCATCGAGGGGATCGCCGCCTTTCGTGAGCATGTCGTACGCGATCTTCACCCCACGAATTCCATTCGCGCTCGAGACCACGGCCGGTCGTGTTGCCAGCCCGGCAGACACCGCTTCGGCGCGATCGGCTACACGAATGAACGGATCAGCGTCGGCACGACGCGGAAGGACGAGACCGGCAGCAGATATGGCAGAGGCGCCGAGGAAGTCGCGGCGGGTGATAGTCATGTTGATGGGCTCTCCAGGAAATTTTGTCCTACTGATATGTCATCCCGCATGAGCGGAGCGAATGTCGGGATCCACTCGTCGTCCAACCTCGGCCAGCTTCGCGGATCATACGGCCGATCCCGACACTCGCTCGCTGCGCTCGCTCCTGCGGGATGACAGAGTGTTGTTGCGTCGACCGGTTAATACGGCAGGTCCTTCGCGTCGCTCAGGGCGGCAGCAATGCATGAACCAATATTCACGGTGGCCACTCGAACCCGCCAGTGAGGGCCTGACTACCGTCAATCTGACCTTGTACTTTCCGCCCATGTCTACTTCCGACCGCGACACCCTCCGCGCGCTGCGCTTTCTCGACGGCCTTACCGATACCGCCGTCCACCAACTCTCCAAACTCGCGAAGGTGGTCGAGTACGAGTGCGATGCCCTGTTATTCGAAGAAGGCGAGCCTCGCACGCTCATGGCAATTATCGCGAGCGGTTCAGTCGCCATCGAGAAGGGGAAGAATACGCGCCCCGTCCGGCTCGCGACGCTGGGTGCGGGCGAGGCGGTCGGCGAAGGTCTCCTGCTCGACGACTCGACGCATGGCACGAGCGCGCGCGCCCTCGTGAGGACCAAGGTCTATATCCTTACCCACGAGCAGATTCAGGACATGCTCAAGGAAGTCCCGACGCTTTACGCCGCACTCGTCGGACGCGCCGCCCGCTCGATCAAGCAGCGTCTCTCAGCGGTCGATGCAACGCTCGTGGGCCGCGGCCGAGCACTGGGCTTTGGCGGCACCAACACGCGGAGTGAGCACGACCTGCTGGGCGACCGCGATGTACCCGCGGACGCGTTGTACGGAATCCAGACGCTTCGCGCCCTCGAGAATTTTCCGATCACCGGCGTTCCGTTGCGCGAGTTGCCCGCGCTCATCGAAGCGCTCGCGGCTGTAAAAGCCGCTGCAGCGCTCACGAATGGCGAACTGGGATTGCTTCCCCCGGAGATCGCCGACGTCATCGTGCGCGCCGCGACCGAGGTGCGGTCGGGCCGGCATCACGAGCATTTCCTGGTCGACATGATTCAGGGAGGTGCCGGCACGTCCACGAACATGAATGCAAACGAGGTGATTGCGAATCGCGCGCTCGAACTCTCGGGTCAGGCGCGCGGCGATTACAAGCATGTGCACCCGAACAATCACGTCAATCTCAGCCAGTCCACGAACGACGTGTATCCCACCGCGGTAAAGATTGCGTTGCACACAGCAATCGAAGTATTGCGGGAAGCCATGCGATTGCTGGTCGAGGCATTTCTGGCGAAGGGCCGCGAGTTCGCGCCCTTCATCAAGATGGGCCGCACGCAGCTGCAGGACGCCGTTCCAATGACGCTTGGCCAGGAGTTCACGGCGTTCGGCCATACGATTCACGAAGACGTGGATCGCCTTGGCGAAGCGCAGGCGCTCATTCGCGAAATCAACATGGGCGCCACCGCGATCGGCACAGGGATCAACGCGCCGGAGGGGTACGCCGAGGTGGTCCGGGCGCACTTGTCGCGCATTACGGGGCTGGACCTGATCACGGCGCCCGATCTCGTCGAGGCAACGGCCGACACCGGGAGCTTCGTCCAGTTGAGCGGCGTGCTCAAGCGCTGTGCGGTAAAGCTCTCGAAGATCTGCAATGATCTTCGCTTGCTCAGCTCGGGTCCGCGCTCCGGCTTTGGAGAGATCAACTTGCCGCCGATGCAGCCCGGCTCGTCGATCATGCCGGGCAAGGTGAACCCTGTCATTCCAGAGGTCGTGAATCAGGTGTGCTTCGACATCATCGGCGGCGACATGACGGTGACGATGGCGGCCGAAGCGGGGCAGTTGCAGCTCAACGTGTTCGAGCCGGTCATCGCGTACAGGCTGCTCGGTGGGATCAGCGCGCTGACGAATGCGTGCACGGTGCTTCGTGAGCGCTGTGTGAACGGCATTACGGCGAATCCGGACCGGATGCGGCAATTCGTCGAGCAGTCAATCGGCATCGTGACCGCGCTGGTGCCCGTGCTTGGCTACGAGGTGAGCACGGAGATCGCGCGTTACGCCTTGGCGAGTGGTCGCGGCGTGTATGAGATCGTGATGGAGCGTGGCCTGATGACGCGGGCGCAGCTCGATCATGCGCTCAATCCCGAGGCGATGACCGGGCCAGCCGGTCCGCGCGGGACGAGCGCATATCCGGTGGTTACCTGATGTCGTCCTGAGCGCAGCGAAGGACCTGCACTTCACCGCGCAACGGCCGTGCAATGTCGCACTGCAATTGCGAACTGCAACGACGAACTGCAACGACGAACTGCAACGACGAACTGCAACGACGA
>JBDTMO010000421.1:0-5338 GCA_039934235.1 bacterium
CGTCCCCAAAAGGCAACTACAGAAATTAAGCCACGTAACGCCAAACTTCACGTACACGCGCGCGGTCACACGACGCCGGTCTCGACCGTGATCGCCGCACGCGCACAATCACTCCGACGACAGCCGGACGCCGACACGCATTCCACGTTCGCCGAGTGCGTTTGGCCGGACAAAGAAATTCGCGTAATGGCCATCGCGGCGGATGCGAACGATGTGCAGCGCCGCCACGCCGCCATAGATCAGGGCAATGTCCGTTTTCGTCAACGACGAGGTCCGTGCCATGTAGTCCACGTCGCTCACCGATGCAGTGCGCCCAATCGTGATGTAAAACAGCGCGGTCGCGATTCCGCTCGCGAGGACGCCGCGCTCGAATGCCGCACCGCGCTCGTGCGGCACGTCGAGCACGGCTTCGTCGATGATCGCCTGCGTGTTCAGCCCCATGCTCGAGAACAGAAACTGCTTGTGCGGTTCCCGCTCAGTAATGAAGCCCGAGTAGACAGTAGGCCGTCCCTTGTCGAACCCGAACGTCGGATGGCCACCAAGCACGAGCGATGTCGTCACGTGCGCCGCCTCGTGCGCGAGAAGGCTGGACGCGAATCCAGCGGCGACGTCACGCCAATAGTGCGGCGGCCGATGTGCGGCCGCTGCGCTGTCGGACACCTGTGCGCCCGACCACTGCGGCGCCACTCCGAGAGCGACGGCGGCAAGCAACGCAGAGCGTACAGCCACGGACACATTCATTGGAGCGATGGTTCCTCATTTGCACACGAACGATCGATCGCCAATCGTCGTATAGGTTGTCAGCCATTCCGGATCTGCATTGCGACTGGCAATGTGGTATGATCCACGACGCAAAACATCACTACGACCCGAGGGACATGCCTGCTAAACTATCGGACCTCGAGATTCAGCGTGCTCTTGGCTCATTGCCAGGCTGGGCCCGCCGAGGCGAGGTGCTGACGAAGAGCTACACTTTCCCGACGTTTGCAGAGGGAATCGACTTCGTGCAGCGAGTCGCCCGTGCGGCCGACGCGGTGGATCACCACCCGGACATCGATATCCGGTACACGAAGATCGTCTGCACGCTGTCGACGCACGATGCGGGCGGCATCACGCAGGCCGACTTGTCGCTGGCCGCGAAAATCGAGTCGCTCGTCGAAGGGTAGACCCGCCGCACTCAGCGCCGCGCGACCAGGGAAAGAAATCACTGCTGCCACATCGCAACGAAGGACCTGCAGGTGCAGGTCCTTCGTTCAGTTCACGGCCACCCCATTCTGTTAGCGGCGACGACCGCCCAGCAGGTTGAGAATCGCGAGGAACATGTTGAGCAGGTCGAGATAGATGTTCACGGCGGCCGGCACGTAGTCGTCCGGGCCATACTGCCCCGAGCGAAGCAGGCGCCAGGTGTCGAACACCAGCAGTCCACTGAACACGAGCACGGTTGCGCCAGAAATCCAGAGGGACGCGATGGCGCTCTGGAAGAAGAAGTTCAGGATGGATGTGGCAATCAGCACCCACAGCCCGACGATGAAAAAGCTGCCCCACGCGCTGAAGTCGCGCTTGCTGACCAAGGCGTACAGGGAGAGCACGCCGAAGGTGGAGAGCGTAAGAATGCCCGCCTGTCCCGTAATGCCCGGCGTGGCGCGCTCGGCCATGTACAGCACCGGCGAGATCATGATGCCGACGACGAACGTGAACACGAACGTGAGCGTCAGGCCCTGGATAGGCCGTCCGCGCGCGCGCATGGCCATCCACAGCGGCGCGAACATGGCGATCAGGGTGATCCACGGATGGTCGAGCACGGCCTGCATGAGGCCGGGCTGCGTTTGGCCGAACGCCACGCCAATGCCGGTGACGATGACGCTGGCAAAGACGAGGCCGTATGTACGGCGCACCAGGGTCGCGCGTTCCTCGCCTGTACGAACAAGGGTCCCTGTGTAAGCGACGCCCATTTTGAAGAAAGCTCCTTTATGAGGTATGTGGAATATACCCCACTGGGCGGCTGATGGCTCGCGCCACGGGGGACTGCTCGCCGGCGCTGCGCGCCTTGCTGGACGGCTGACGGCTCGCTCGCGCTCGCGGGACTGCTCGCTCGGCGCTCCGCGCCTCGCTTGACCGCGACTACGGATTCAGTTGCGGTCCAGGCCGCGTAGCGGCCGCGCCGTCCAGCGAGCGCCAGCGAGCAAGCCGTCAGCCGTTCAGCGAGCGCCAGCGAGCAAGCCGTCAAGCGCCAGCGGGCAGGAAGCGGAAGCGCGCGCAAGCGCGCTACCGCTTCCTCAACTCCACGTTTCCATTCACCGTCGTCAACCGAATCCGGCGCCCGCCCTTGCCGAGCGTCGCGCGAAGGCGCCGTGGGTCAATCCGGCCGCTGATCGTGACGGGCCAGTCCGTCTGGAAGCGGCCATTCACCGTCGTCAGGTCGATGTCGGCATCGATGTCACCGGCAAACTCCGCGACGACCGAGCCGTTCACGGTACTGAAATCCAGGTCTTCATTGCCATCGAGCCGGCCCATCGTGGCGTGCACGCTGCCGTTCACCGTACTCGCCTGCACCGGGCCGCCGGCGCTCACTGCATCCACACTGCCATTCACGGTGCTGGCCCGCACCTCACTCGTGACGCCGTCAACCGACACGCCGCCGTTCACCGACCACACACCGACTTTCACGCCCTTCGGTACACGAATCTCGAATTCCACGGAGACATCATTGCGATTGTCATCGTCGCGGCGACGACTGCGACCGCGATCGTCATGCGTCGAATAGCTGTTTTCCGTGCACACGGTGTCGTCCGTCCAGAGCGCGCACACGAGGATGCTGCCATCGCTCGACTTCCTGGTCTCGATGCGTACGTCCTTCGGGTCGCCGCGCCGCCAGCTCTTCGTGGCCGACACCTCGACCTTGTCGCTGGTCGATGCGCGCACCCGCATCTCGCCATTCAGGTTGCGGACGCGAATCCACTGGCCTTGCGGCACGCGCTCGCTCAAGGTGAAGGCGTCGCGCTCGGTCTGCCGAGCCTGCGCATGCAACGCAACGGGTGCCACCCCTGCGGTGAGTGCTGCGCCGAGCATGATTCGATAGGTCAACCGCATTGCGGGCTCCTGTCCAGTGATGCGCGCCTAGCGGCGGCGCTTGAGGGTGATGTCGCCGCTGAACGTCTCGGCGATGATGCGCGCGGTGCCACGCCCGACCGTGAAGTTGAGCCGCTTGGCCTGCGCAGCGCCGATGCCGTGCTCGCCCGCCTTGAGCGTAATCGGGAAGTCGCTCTCGATGCCGCCGCTGAAGGTGGAGACGCTCAGCTCTGCGCCGATGTCCTGGGGCAACGCAAGCACGATTTCGCCGGAGTGCGTGTTGAACTCGTAGCGCCCCGCGTCGAGAATCGGACCGACGAAGGACAGGTCGCCGCTCGTAGTGTGGAGGCGAACCTGCTTGGCGATGATGTCGCGGATGTCCACGTCGCCGCTGACCGACTCGATACTGACGTTGCCGCGTGCGGCTGTCAGCGTCACGGCGCCGCTCACGGTGTTGATCGTGGACTCGCCCTTGACGCCGGTGATCACGACGTCACCCGACAGGCTTTCGACGTCGAGACGATCACCGGCGTCCCGAATCTGCATGTCGCCACTCTGTGAATGCGCTTCGATGTCGCCATGCACGCCACGCACGTTCAGTGATCCACTCCATGTTGTCGCGGACACCCTGGTTCCGACAGGAACCGTGAGCTCGAAGTGGCCGTCGCTGCACCCGCGTCCCGACGACGGCTCGAGTGACGCCCGCGTGCCGTTGCTCGTAAAACGGATCGCACCGCTCTCCGTGCGAGCGCGCACGCGAATCTCATTCTTCTCGGCGCCGCTCACGATCACGGTACCACCGGGGCAGCTCACGCTCACCGTCCCGCGTGCGTCGAACACGACGACCGTGTCGAGCAAACCCGCGCGCTCTCGTTCCTGTCGCTCACGCGCCCGGTCGCGATCGCGTTCAGCCCGCTCCTGGGCGCGCTCTCTGGCCGCGTCGGCCTTTTCCTGTGCCTGCTCACGTGCGCGATCTGCTTTTTCCTGCGCCTGTTCACGGGCGCGATCAGCCCGTTCCTGCGCTTGTTCGCGTGCGCGCTCTCGCGCCTCGGCGCTTTGGGCCGTTGCTGGCGCGGGAGCCGCCAGCGCGATCGCGGTCAGGAGTACAATCAGTGGTCTCAGCATATGTCCTTTAGATGCGCGTCGGCAGCAGCGCCGCCGTCCGCAGCAGTTCGACTTTCTTCTCGAGCGAATGATTGAGTTGCGTGGCGAGGAAACCACTCGCCGGGTCCTTCGCGAGCGCGGCACGGCTTTGCGCGATCGCTGAATCCATCACGACAATGCTCTGCTCGAGCACCGCCACGGTCTTCGGGTCGAGCAGGGCGCGACGCTCACGGACGATCTTGCGCAGCTTCGTGATCTCACTGGCGAACACAGGATCTGCGGCGTCCACTGCCGGCTCCGCACTGGCCAGGCGAGCAATCGGAGAGTTCGTGCGCGGGGCGGGCTTCGATGCGGCTGGCCGTTCCGTCGCTGTCGACACGATTTCCGCCGTTGCCTCGGCGACCGGCGTTGCCGGCCGCACTACAGGCGTCACGACCGCCACGCGACTCGCGGGCGACTCCGTGAATGAGGAGCGCGTGAGGTAGTTCGTCACGCCAGCGGTGATGATGACAAGCGCCGCCGCCGCGGCCGCAGGACGCAACCACGTGCGTCGCACGGTGACGGACGGCGTGATGCGCGGCGCGTCCATCGGAATGACACGCGCATCGATGCGTTGGGAGATACCGCTCCACAAATCCCGTGATGGGACGAGTGGCGGCAACGCGGCCGCTTCGACGCGCAGGGCGCTCAAGTCCGTGAGCAGCTGTTGACAGGCCGCGCAGGAACTGGCGTGCGCTGCAACCGCGGAGCGGACGCTGTCTGAGGCGTCCTCCTCGAGGTAGTCCGCGAGCGCGTCGGCGAAGCCGTCGCAATCCAGGGTCATGTTCGGTGTCGTCATCGGGTCAATGCCTCTCTCAACAACATTCTGGCGCGGTGGAGCTGCGCCTTGGTGGCTCCAGTCGTGACGCCGAGCATCTCGGCGATTTCTTCGTGCTTGTAGCCTTCCACGTCGTGCAGGGTGAAAACGCGTCGTGCTCCCTTCGGCAGCTTGTTGATCGCCATCTCGAGATCCATTCGGTCGCCCGGCGCGTGGGGTCGGCTGGGCAGGTGCTCGATCGCGTCGCCCTCATCATCGTCCTCGAATCGCGATCGCTGTCGCCCTTCGGTTTTCCGATCGTTCAGTACCACGTTCACGGTCAGTCGATGCAGCCATGTGCCGAATGCG
>JBDTMO010000422.1:0-5316 GCA_039934235.1 bacterium
GCCGTCCCGCGTAACACCAGACGATAGGTGGCACTGCATCTAAATCGCGCGTCAGTTATTTCGCGAGAACGTCCGCTATCCGCTCTCGCACGCAGAGAATAACTTGCCGGAATGAGTGATATCGGCGCGTTGCCTGGCGCCATTCCGGTCTCTTTCTCGGTGCCATCGATCATTCGCGTAACGAGCGTATGAGCGCGTTGGTGCGCTCATGCGCCAACTCGCTCTTCGTGGCGATGCTCTCCGTCGTGTCCGTCCAGGAGAGCGCGGCTCAGTCGCCGCTCGACATCAGGGCGCTCGCCGCTCCTTCGTTCGAGAGCTTTTCTGCACGCGACGGATTGCCCGACGGTGTGACCGTCGCCATCGGCATCGACGCAGAGGGTGTCGCGTGGGCGGGATCGCCGCATGGACTCTACCAATTCCTCGGGCATCGTTGGCAGCTGCATCTCGGTCCGGAGCACGGCACGGTGTATCACCGCATGCTCCTCGACCACGCCGGGACGCTGTGGGCGCCGACGAACGACAAGGATGTGGCCGAGCGTGACGCGCATGGCTGGCGCTTCCTCCCACGCACAAATGGCCTGCCGGCGGAGGTCTATCGCGCATCCGAAATGATCGATTCACATGGACGCGCGCACTCCTGGCTACTCACGAATTCGAACGGCGTCTACGAACTGAAAGGCGAGCAGTGGGTTCCTGATCCCGGCAACGGATCCCTCGTGCACGCGGCCTACCTCACCTCGAGTGCATCCACGCGAGAACTCTTCGGAGAACCGCGTGAATGGCTCGGCACAGGTGAAACGGGCGTTATGTATCGTCGCGAAGGAGACACGACGTGGCGGCAGTTCGAAGTCCCCGGCCTCGCGCCTGGCCAGATCGAGGACGTGAAGAGCAGCGTCGACGAGCACGGTGAATCGCTCTGGATTTCAGCCTTTGGGCAGGGCGTCTTTCGCGTCGACCAGAAAAGCGTGCGGCACTGGAGCGTCGCGAGCGGCGATCTTCTCTCGAACGAGGTTTACTCGATCGCGCTTGGAAAGAGTGCCGCGCACGGCGTGACCGCGTGGGTCGGATCGCGGCGCGGCCTGGTGCGCATTCACGATGACGTCGCCGAAATCTTCGATCGACGCTACGGCTTGCCGTCGGATCAGGTGCGCGACGTTGCACTCTGGCGCAGCCCGAGTGGTGAAGAAATCCTGTGGCTGGCGACGGAGAGCGGTGTCGCCCGCGCCGTGTTCACCGAGGAGCGGTGGCAGACGGCGAGCCTGATGGGGAGCGACGCCGTCGGCATCTTCGGCGTTCGCGTTGACAGCGGTCCGCGCGGAGAACGACTCTGGGTCGCGGCCAGCCGCGACGGGCTCGGCCTGTACGAGGCCGGAAAATGGCGACGGTTCTCGGCCACATTGGGCAACTTCCCGTCCAACGACCTTCGCATGATCAAGCGCGCGGTCGATCTGCATGGCGACGACGCACTGTGGGCCGGCACTGAGCCGGGCTATCTCATTCGGGTCGATGAAGGGCCCCGCTTTACGAAAGTCGCCGTTCCATGGCCGGTCGGTCGCGGACAGGCGGTGCTGGATATCCTCGCGCGCAGGCAGGATGGTGAGCGAGAGCTGTGGATCGCGACGCGTAAATCGGGCGTCTACCGGTGGCGCAGCAATGGATGGACGGCATTTCGCGCCGACGGAGTGGAGGGTGAGTGGCGCGTGTACTCACTGGTCGAGCAGATCGATGGCGCGGGACGGTCGTGGCTATGGGCAGGAACGAATCAGGGGCTTGCGCGCTTCGACGGCAGCTCGTGGCAGTTGCTGCGCCGTGTCCCGGGCCTTGGAGCGGGCGCTTACTTCGGCGTCAGCTTTCCCGTCGCCGGACCGCGCGTGCTATGGGCGGGAACGGCGTTCAACGGCATGGTCAGGCTCGACGTCAGCAATCCCCTCACACCCGTCCTTCTTCCCAGAGCGGGCTGGCCGGCCGGCATCGACGTGACGGCGTACGGTGCGAAGCACGACTCGAAAGGGCGTGTCTACATCTGCACCACCGTCGGTGTGCAGCAACTCACTCCGGATTCGACGCAATGGCGCAGCAAGGTCTTCGGGCGCCAACAGGGCATGGTGCACGAGGAGTGCAACTCCAATGCGCAGTTCATCGACAACTACGACCGTGTGTGGGTCGGCACACTCGGCGGACTCACCGTGTTCGATCCTGGCTTGGCACGGATCGGAAGCCCGAAGTCGTTGGAGATCGTGGATGTGCGCGTCGACGGAAAGCCCGCGCACGCCGATTCACTTCGCCTGAAGCCCGACGCGCGGGAGTTGCGTGTCGAATATTCGCTGCGGTCGTGGCAGCGTGAATCCGAGACGCGCTATCGCACGGAACTTGTCGGGTTCGATCACGGGCCGAGTGCGTGGAACTCCGAGCCGACGCGCATCATGTCCTCACTGCCGCCGGGCGGCTACCGGCTGCGTGTGGAGGCACGTGATTACGCGGGAGTGATATCGCGGCCCGTGTACATGACGTTCGACGTGTTGCCGGCGTGGTGGCAACGTCGCGTGACGCAGGGAGTGTTCGTCGTCGCCGTCGTCATCATGCTCCTGGCCGGCACGCTCTGGTGGACGCGTCGTCTCCGTGCACAGACGGAACATCTGGAGACCGTGGTTGCAACGCGCACCGAAGAACTCAATGCGGCCAATCAACGCCTGGTGGAGCTCTCGTACACCGACGCGCTCACTGGCCTTGCCAACCGACGAATGTTCCAGAAGCAGCTGCACGAACTTCTCGGCCATGATACCTCGGAGTCTCCGAGCAGTATCGCGTTCATAGACGTCGATCATTTCAAGGACATCAATGATCGGCTGGGACATCCCGCGGGTGACGAGGTGTTGCGCACGATTGCCGAGTGCCTGAAGGCGGCCACGCCTCAGGCAGGACTGATTGCACGCTATGGCGGCGAGGAGTTCGCGTGCCTCCTTCCGGGGCTTCCGCTCGCGAAGGCTGTGGAGATTGCTGAGCAGATGCGGATGGACGTCGAGCGCCGGTCAACCCAGGTACCTGGCACCGCCGATCAGGTGAAGGTGACAATCAGCATCGGCGTCGCCGCCACGGTGCTCGAGTCCGACGCGGATATCCATCAGCTACTGCGCGTCGCGGACATTGCCCTGTATCGAGCTAAGAACGACGGCCGGAATCTCGTCCGGACGTGACAGCGCCGTGCGTCGATGAGGAGTTCCTTGGTCTTGACTCGGTACTAACCTCCCAACCGCTCGATTGATCGCGTCAGGTTTGCGCGGGCCGGCTGTTCGTAACGCGTTCGGAAATGTTCAGTGCTGTACACATGTGGGCGCGCGAGGAAGCCTTGCAGGATCTTGCGTCGCTCGCGGCGAAAAAGGATGCCCGGCACCCACGCATACTCTTCGCGCACTTGCTGTTCGTACTCGTCGAACCGCGCGATGACCGCGCCGAGTATCGCGAGGTCCACATCGACAAGCAGCGCTGCGTCGGGCGACGGTGGCGCCGCATTGTGCTTGGTTGCCAGCACGAGCTGAGAGATCCGCTCAGCCACTGAGCTGCGTACCAGCTGCGTCGCCACGTGTCCTGCCCATTCAGCGCTTCGTTCTTCGTTATCGTCGGCGCGGACGTCGTATACGGCGTCGTGAAACCATAATGCGACTTCGACTTCATCGGGCCTCTCTGCGAGGTGTCGAGCGGCGTCGAAGTGCGCGAAGCATTCATCCAGGTGTTGCATCGTATGGTATTTGCGCTGGGGTTCCGCGTAGCGCGCGATAACGATCGCATACGTATGTTCCTCAGGCGCGTTAACGCCCAGCCTCTTCCACGACGCTTGCCACCTTTCGAAGTCGGGCATTCTACTTGTGCCGCGACGCGTTTGGGCGCATAAGGAGATATCGATTTATTCAGTTCAGTTCGCTAAGGGACGACTTCGCGTCGTCGCGGGGAACACTTGATCCTAGTATGTTCGCACCGCTTGACGAGGCTCCTGGCATCACCGCGCCCCGCCGCGGGCGGCGAGCTGCGAGTGCTCCACGCGGAATTCCAGAGTGATCCGTCGAGTGAATGAACGCGCTCAGGAGCCCGACGTGTGGGCGGACGGAGACGACGACGCCCGGTTCCGGCCGTTGCACGAACTGGCAGTGATCGTCGCGGATGCCGCGCAGCATCGGGAGCTGCTCATGGAGCTCACCCGGCGCGATCTGCGGATACGATATAAGCAGGCTGTGATGGGCGTCCTGTGGGCAATCGTCACTCCGCTGGTCGTGGTGCTCGCGGGCGCGCTGGTGCGATATGCCTTCGCCCGCAACAGTGGTCACGCCGTCGCCCAGGCTGAGCTCGCGGGGCTCGCCCTGAAGTCGCTCGGCTGGTCTTTCGTTGCTGGCGCGCTGGGCTTCAGCACGCAGAGCCTGACTGCAAACCTGGCGCTCGTCACGAAGGTTTACTTTCCGCGCGAGATCCTGCCCGTTTCCGCCGTGCTGACGCAGATCGTCGATTCGAGCGTCGGGATGGTGGTGCTCTCCATACTGTTGCCGCTCGCTGGCATTGGCTCGGTGTCGGGAGTCGCCTGGGGTGTGCTGCTTGCCGTCCTCATTGTGTGCCTCACGGTTGGCGTCTCGCTGCTAGCGAGTTGCGCGAACGTGTTTTTTCGCGACGCGCGGTACCTGGTGCAGTTGGTGACGAGCTTTGGCATTTTCTTCACGCCCGTGTTCTACGACGTCGACGCCTTCGGCCCACGCGGCGTTCGTGTGTTGATGGCGAACCCGTTGACTCCCCTCCTGGAGGGGGCACGGCTGGCGGTGGTGTACGGGCACGACCTCAGGGTCCCGCTGGTCGGCGCAAATGGCACGACCGTCTGGAGCCCGTGGTACCTGGTGTATGCCGCGGGCTGTGCGCTTCTGGGGCTGGCGGCCAGCGCACTCGTGTTCCGGCGCGCCGAAGCCGTCTTCGCGGAGTACGTATGACGGCAGGCCACGGCGCCATCGAGTTCCACGGGGTGTGGAAGAAATTCCGCTACGGCGAGGTCCATAATCGCCTGCGCGACGCGATCCCGGCCCTCGTCGCGCGCGCGGTCGGTCGGCCGCGGTTTGACGGACTCTGGACCGGGCAGTTCTGGGCGCTACAGGCCGTCGACTTTCAGGTAGTTCGCGGGCAGGCGCTCGGCATAATCGGACCAAACGGCGCCGGTAAGTCGACCATCCTGAAGCTCCTCACGCGCATCCTCCGGCCCACGCGAGGGCGTTGCATCGTCCGGGGACGGATCGGCGCGCTCATCGAGGTGGCGGCTGGCTTCCACCCCGACCTCACCGGGCGTGA
>JBDTMO010000423.1:0-5311 GCA_039934235.1 bacterium
CGCGCCGTACATCGGCCAGCGAGAGTTCGACGGCTCCCCCGCCGTCGCGCTCATCATCCAACGCGCCCACGCGTCGACCAATCGGCCGCTCGTGTTGATGCCAGTTGGGAAGCTCACCAACATCGCGCTCGCGCTTAAGAAAGATCCGTCTATCGCCTCGAAAGTCCGGATCGTTTGGCTAGGCTCCAACTATCCCGACCCTGGTGAGTACAACCAGGAGAATGACGAGTCTGCCCTGCAATACATTCTCGACACAAACGCCCCATTCGAGATCGCAGTGGTGCGCTATGGTACGCCCTCGGGAACGGCTGTCGTTCGCGCCACGCTGAGCGAGATCAAATCGCGGATGCCAGGTAAGGGACCGCGCATCCGGGAACCCGTGGTCGGTCGCAACGGCGGCGCGTTCACGACGTTTGGAGACTACTCCGTCAACCTTTTCGAGCACATAAAACTGGACGGCAATCCTCCGTCGCGTGCACTCTACGACATGGCCGCCGTCGCCATCGTGAAGAATCCCGCCTGGGCGCATCCCCACCGTATCCCTGCGCCTCGCCTCGCCAACGGGACATGGGCGGCGCGTCCAGACAATTCGCGTACGATAGTTCTCTGGGAGAATTTCGATCGCGACGCCATCATGAATGACTTCTATGCGTCGATGGACCACCCAGTTCCCGCGCATTGATGGTCGTGCAGATCGCGAGCTCTCAGGGGTGAATCGCGAGCCTACCGCGGCCGGCCACCACCCCGATTTCCACCGGACTTGCCGCCAGGACCACCTCGGCGCGGCCCACCCCGGCCACCCGACGGTGCGGGACGATCAGCTCCGCGTCCGCTCCGTTCATCGCGCTCTCGCTTGCCCGGCCGCGCAGCACTGCCCCGTCCCTCACGGAGTTGCCGCTTGGCACCATGACCCAAACGATCGCGGCGCTGCTGACTCGCCGCCTCACGCTGTTCGTCGCGTTTGCGATTGAACCGCGCCACTTCGTCGTCCGTCCACGGTGCATCCAGCAGCGTCTGCAACTCATCGAGCGTCCGCGCGCGAACCTGTCCACGTTGACCGCGATAGACGACGAATCGCACCGGCCGGTCCAGCACTGGCACTTCGCTCTCCGTCAACGTGCGCGCCACTTTCTCCGGCAACTGTAAACGGGCCACACCCACCGGTGCGCCATTCACTTCCTCGACGTCGTAGTCGATCTCGACATCGCGATCGCGCACACTCACCCGCGACGGCAACGCATCGAACTTCGCGCGCGCAGCGCGGGGGCTCAACGCCTCGAGATCAGCGGCAAGGTCCAGATCGGCCTGCTTGAATTGCGTGAGCGAGTGCACGTCGCGGAGACGCTCGTAGTACAGCGCAGCCAGCTCCGTCTGACCAAGTCGCGGCAGCGTGCCACCAGACCGCCGCCACGCAGTCCGCACCGCGTCGATGATGCCGAGGTTGTTCTTCACCGCGAAGTGTCTCGCCTCACCACGCGCCAGCGCATCGGCGAGCACCTTCCGTGCTTCGTCTTCGCGCCCAGGCGGGAAATCCTCGACGGCTTCAACCTCGCGCTCCAACTCGAAGCCGAAATACTCGACGCGACGTCGCAACACGAGAGGCGCCTTGCGACGCTCGCCATCATACACCATCATCGCTTCATCGCCCGTTGCAAAGCGACGCAGCACGTCCATCGGGATCTGCGTGCCTTCGATCCCCGCACGCGGATTCCCGAACTTGTCCGCGAAGTACCGCAGCTCGCCCGCAATCGCGCCCCAACTTCCGCACACGCTCGTCTTGCTCACGCGTGCTTCTTCGCCCCACGCCGTCTGCTCATCGATCACGAGATCGAACGGCATGTACTCGGCAAGCAGCTCCGCGAACTGCCGACGCGTGCCTTCGTGCGCCATCGGCATCTCTGCGGGGATGGGCATGTTCAGGCCACGGTACACACTCGCCATGCCGAGCGCCGCATCCTCGATCGACTTGATGAGGACTCCTCGACGCTCGGCCCATTCTGCCATGGCCTCTTCTTCAAAGAGGTGGCGCGGAAGGCCATACACTTCACCCACGAAACCCGCGACGCGATACGCCTCGGCGTAGAGGTTGTACGCGGTGAGATGATCGCTGCCCTGTAAAACCAGGCCTTCGAGGTGTCGCTCCTCACGCGTCATGCGATGCAACGACTCCACACCACTCATCACCGAGAGATATGGCACCAGCGCGTCATCGGCGTTGACGAGCAATTCCGCCCACTCGCGCTCCACCGGCATCGCCTCGACCGCGCGTCCATAGCGCGTGAGCCGCCCCTTCTCGATTATGCCGCGGCCCTCGAGAAATTGGATCGCTCGGCGATACGCAATTCTGTCCAGCGGCACCGGAAGTTCGAGATCATCGGCCGCCACTCCGAGATCCGCACACGTAATCGCAACACGCTCCGAGTCGCCAGCCAACTGAAACTCGGGCGCCGTGGGCTTGAGCGACGCAAAGTCGATGTCGCGATCGCTGAGGATGAACACGCGGCCGCCCGCAACACGCCCATGCACGCGACCCGCCATCTGTAGAATCTCGTTCGCGCCGAGGTGCAGCTTGGTCAGCACGTTCTTGCCGCGTTCGACGATGGACGTAAACCGCGTGTCGTCGATGACGACCGTGTCGAGGCCTTGCACGTTGAGTGCACTTTGCCCCGCAGCCGTCATCGCGAGGAAATACGGCTTCTGCTCCTGGCCTTCCAGGAACGGACGCAGCACGCGGATCGGTTCACCGCCGTGGTAATGCGCGGTGTTGATGCGCGGCGCCCGCATGCGAACATTTTCTGCCGCCTGCTCGACGCCCTTGCGCGTGGGGACGAAGATCGCGACACCGCGCTTCTCCTTGTACACGCGCTGAAGGAACTTGTCGTCGAGAAACTCTCCGACATCCTTCCTGAGCACTTCGACCTTCGCCGCCTTTTCCGGATCGAAGGCGTAGACTTCGAGCACGTCCGAGCTCTCGAGGTATTGGCGATAGAACGTGGGGTCGACAGTCGCCGACAACCAGATGAATCGGCAACCGACGCGCTTGCCTAAGGCAAGGCACAACTCCAGCTCCGCCGACGTCTGGTGAATTTCATCGACAATGAGCGTATCGCTCGGCAGGATGTCGCCGTCCTGGAACCAGCGCCGCGCAATACCAGTCGTCACGATGATGACGTTCCAACTCGGCGTATCGGGCGTTGCTTCGCGCTCGCGGTTGATCACACCCACGCGAAGCTCCGTGGTATTCAGCAGCTCTTCGGCGATGGGGCGAATCGCCAGCGTCTTACCCGAGCCCGTTCCCGCGACAATGCCGAAGCCACGGCGTGCGCGCGCAAGCTCGCGCACGTGCGGCCCAAAGTTTTTCTCGAGATATGTCTCGATGTGAAGCCCAACCGCGAGCTCGATCGTCTCGCAGGCCGCGCGCGTGGGCGCGATGACAATCACACGGCCCGTCGACGGTTCCGCCCCAACGAATGCTTCGTGGTCGGGAGGAAGGTATTGGTCTCTTACTTCGCGCATGCCGGCCGCCAGGAGATTCGTGCGCGGCCGCGCGCGTGGCGATCAGGGCTTCTTCTTCTTGTCCTCGCCGAACTTCTTGACGAAGGGCAGTTCCTTGTCGTCGCCTTTTTTGCCTTTTTCCACGTAGTCATCTCCAAAGATAACCTTGCCGTTGTTCGGCTTGTCGTGGACCGCAGTCCGGCAATCGGTTGGCGCGGGCTGCTGCTTGGCCGGAACCTTGTCGAGCCACACGCGACACATACCTGGGGGCGGGCGATACGCCTTCGGCACGGAGTCGGCACCCGCACTCTGCGGCTGGGCCTGTTGTGCGTGCGCGACGCCAGCCAACCCGGCCGTGAATGCCAATGTGAGAACTGCAGAGCGAAGCTTCATCTATGATCTCTCCAACGCAGCGCGGACATCGCGCTGCATCGTACAGTAGGGCAGGCCTGATGCCATGCGTCTTGCGGTATCGACAAATATCCTAATCGTAGTCCCCACAACAACTTAGAGCATCGTATCCGTTGTCGTGCGAACGCAGAACAAACACTTGTGTCTACTGCCATGGACAGGCGGCGTCCCAGTCTCGCGAGCGCCGTGCACCAACTACCCCTAATCCCCGAAGCTGATCCCTGACGCCCGAGCCGTTTGAACCAGGTCATGCGTCACATCCACGCGCTTCGTCTCCTTCAGACACTCCTCGATGGGAACCGTCACGATGTGCGGCGTCTGCAGCGCGACCATGTGGCCCCATTTCTCCTCGGCCACGGCTCGCACCGCTGCGCCGCCAAAGCGTGTCGCCAAAAGGCGGTCGTAACCCGTTGGCATGCCGCCGCGCTGCAAATGTCCGAGCACCAGCGACCGCGTCTCCTTGCCCGTGAGCGTCTGAATCTCCCTCGCGATCAGGTCGGCCATACCGCCCACTCGGCGCGCCTGACCCGGCATCGATTCGCCAAGTACGTGCGTCGTCCCACCAATCGGAAATGCGCCTTCCGCAACCACGACGATGGAGAAATGACGTCCCGCCGCATCACGCGCCACGATCTTTTCGCAGACCTTGTTGATGTCGTACGGGATTTCCGGAATGAGAATGACGTCGGCCGTTCCCGCGACGCCCGAGTGCAGCGCGATGAAACCCGCATCACGCCCCATGACCTCCATCACGATGACACGATCATGGCTCTCAGCCGTCGTATGGAGCTTATCGATGGCTTCGATCGCCGTGTTCACCGCGGTATCGAATCCGAACGTCGTTACGGTCCCGCTCACGTCGTTGTCGATCGTCTTCGGCACGCCGATGATCTTCATGCCCTTCTGGCAGAGCTGCAGCGCAATGCCCAGCGATCCATCGCCGCCAATGGAAATGACCGCATCGATCCCCATCTTCCGCGCATTCTCGATCAACTCGTCGGAGCGATCTTCCGGGATGTATGTGCCGTCCGGCTGCTTGCGCGGGTAGGAGAACGGATTGCCGCGATTCGTCGCACGGAGAATCGTTCCGCCGAGGTGCGCAATTCCGCGCACTGATTCCTTCGTGAGCGGAACAACTTCATCCTCGCCGAGTAGTCCCGCGTAGCCCCGTTTGATACCGACGACGTCCCAACCCCGATTGATCGCGGTGAGCACTGCGGCGCGGATGACCGCGTTGAGGCCGGGAGCGTCTCCGCCTCCCGTCGATAGGGCGATGCGCATCGAAGTCAGTTGTCGGAATCGGGTAGGGAAGGATGCAACGCGCGAAGGGCCGGAGCGCCCGGAAGACGCATCGGCCCGAGTGACGTCACCGTACGGAACCGTTCACGCAGACTCCCGTAAGAGG
>JBDTMO010000424.1:0-5306 GCA_039934235.1 bacterium
TGCTGCGCGAGGTGCGGATCCTTCGACTCGCTCCGCTCGCTCAGGATGACATATTTGCCGCTGCGCTTGCTCAGGGTGTCACACTTCTCGCGCACGCGCTCGGAATGACAACAACTCACCACTCGAACATGCGATTCGTTACCCGGCTGGCGGCACTCACGCTACTCGCGCTGCCCGCAGCCGCGCAGACCCCAAGCCTCGCAACGCGGCTACCGGAAGACACGGCAGTACATCGCGGCACCCTTCCGAACGGATTGCACTACATCATCCGTCGCAATGCGAAGCCGGAAAAGCGCGCGGAGCTTCGGCTCGTCGTCAACGCGGGGAGCATTCTCGAAACCGATGCGCAGCGCGGGTTGGCGCACTTCGTCGAGCACATGGCGTTCAACGGCACGCGCCGTTTTCCGAAGGGCGACATCGTCAACTTTCTCGAACGAGTGGGCATGCGATTCGGCGCCGACCTGAACGCGTCCACATCGTTCGACGAGACTGTCTACACGCTCCAGATCCCGACTGATACCGCGGGCCTCGTCAATACAGCGCTCAACATCCTGGAGGACTGGGCGCACGATCTCACCTTCGATCCCAAGGAGATTCAGAAAGAACGCGGCGTGGTGATCGAGGAGTGGCGCACGGGGCTGAACGCCGAGACGCGCGTCCAGAACAAGCAATTCCCCGTCATGCTGCATGGATCGAAGTACGCAACGCGACTGCCAATCGGCACCAAGGAGAATCTCGATCACTTCGACGGCAAACTCGCCATACAGTTTTATCGCGACTGGTATCGCCCCGATCTCATGACGGTGATCGCCGTCGGCGACTTCGACGTGAAGGAAATGGACACGGCCATCCGCGACCACTTCGGGCGAATTCCTGCAGCGGTGGCGCCCAGGCCGCGCACGTATGCCGCGGTGCCGAGCCACGACGAGACGCTCGTCTCCATCGAGACGGACAAGGAGTATCCCAACTCTTCGGTTGCCCTGCTGTGGTTGAAGCCTCGCGACAGCACGCGCACGGTGGGCGACCTGCGCCGCCAGTACGTGTCGTCGCTCTATGACGGCATGGTGAACGCGCGATTCGGCGAGCTGACGCAACGTCCCGACGCCGCGTTCGCCTACGCGGGCTCCGGGCGCGGAGAGTTCGTTCGCACTCGCGATGCCTATCAGCTCTATGCCGGCGTCAAGGAGAACGGCTTCGAACAGGCGGCCGAGGCGTTGCTCGCAGAAGCGGAGCGCATTGCGCGCTTCGGGTTTACGCAAACGGAGCTCGACCGTCTGCGCACCAACTACTTTCGCAGCCTCGAACAGGCGTACGCGGAGCGCGCGAAAACCAACTCGGGGGTATTCGCCGGACAATACGTCGGCGCCGCACTTTCAGGCGCGCCGATCATCGGCATCGAGAATCGGCAGGCGCTTGCGCAGGTGCTGTTGCCAACGATCACCGTCGCTGAAGTCAACGAGCTGGCGAAGAGCTCCTTCACCGACAAGAATCGTGTCGTGCTCGTTGCCGCGCCAAGGAAGCCCGACGTCAAGGTGCCGACGAAGCCCGCGATGCTCGCTGTTTTCAGCAAGGCGAAGGGCACGAAACTCCTCGCCTATGTGGACTCGACGTCTGATTCGCCGCTGATACAAACACCACCCGCGCCGGGCAAGGTGCTGTCGGAGCGCACGCTCGAAGGCACAGGCATTCTCGAGTGGAAGCTCTCGAACGGCGCGCGCGTCTTGCTCAAGCCGACTGACTTCAAGGCCGACGAGGTGCTCTTCTCGGCGCAGAGTCCCGGCGGTGAATCGCTGCTTCCGGATAAAGACGTCATCGATGCGGATTTGAGCAGCGTCCTCATGTCCGTGAGCGGCGTCGGCCAGTTCAACCAGATCACCCTCGGTAAGAAACTCACGGGCAAGCGCGTGGGGCTCGGCGCTTCACTCGGCGGAACGAATTCGACATTGCGCGGCTCGGCGTCGTCGAAGGATGTGGAGACGCTCTTTCAACTGATCTGGTTGCGCATGACGCAGCCCAGGGTGGACTCCAATGCTTTTGTCGCGTTCAAGAACCAGATGCGCTCGGTGCTGGCGAACCAGCGCAATACGCCCGAGTCGGCGTTCGAGGACACCATCACGCTCACGATGGCGCAGCATCATCCGCGCGTGAAGCTGATGTCGCCGGAAATCCTCGATTCAGTCGACATCCACCGCGCACTGGCCATTCAAAAGGATCGCTTTGCGGACGCAAGCGGTTTTACGTTCTTCTTCGTCGGGAGTTTTTCCGCGGACTCACTGCGGCCGTTCGTTGAGCGTTACCTCGCGTCGCTCCCCGCGCTCAATCGCAATGAGAAGGCGAAGGACGTCGGCATTCGTCCGCCAACGGGCGTCGTCGAGAGGACGGTCCGCAAAGGCGTCGAGGCCAAGGCGCAGACGCAGATCTTGTTCACCGGTGTTTGCGGGTACAGCTATGAGAATCGAGTCATCCTGAGCGGACTGCAAGACCTGCTCGACATCCGCCTTAGAGAGGCGCTCCGCGAGGACAAGGGGGGAACGTATGGCGTGAGTGTCGACGCGAACTGCGGCCACATTCCCACGGACCGGTACGAAGTCACGATTTCGTTCGGCAGTGCGCCGGCGCGTGTAGACGAGCTGACCAGGGAAGTGTTCGCGGTCATCGACAGCATCAAGGCCGGCGTCGTGAGCGACTCGAACATGACCAAGATTCACGAGTTGCCGATTCGCGCGCACGAAACAGCGCTCAAGCAGAATGGCTCGTGGCTCGCTGCCATGACGGACGCGGATGAAGATGGTCGAGACCAACGCGACTTCCTGCGTAAACCGGAACTCGTACGCGCCATCACGCGCGACCAGTTGCGCGACGCCGCTCGGCTCTATCTGCGCAAGGACCAGTACGCGCGCTTCACGTTGTTGCCGGAGGGCAAGCCAGGGAAGTGAGTTAACGGTGCACGGGCGTATCGCTGTCGTCCCGCAGGAGCGAGCGCAGCAAGCGAGTGTCGGGATCAGCCCGCGAAGCAGGCCGAAGTTGAACACATAGTAGATCCCGACATTCGCTCCGCTCGCGCGGGATGACATAACCACAGGTCAGTGATGCTGGTGTTCGGGATGCAAGGCAGTCCACCGGGCGACCAGCGCCGAGTCGCCCGCACTCTTGCGCAATCCCGCAACGTACGCTGACTCCGCGGCAACACGATGACCGAGCTGCTCTTCCGCGACGCCGAGGAAAAGCGCGGCCACCGGTGCGGTCTCGGAGTGCATCAGCGGAGCGGCCGCGCGGATGACCGCATCGGGCCCTGACGCGCGGCCGACCGCGTCGAGGTACAACGCAACGAAACCGCGCTCCGATCGCGCGTCGCCATCATGCAGCAACGGCGCGAGGGTGCGAACCGCAGCAGCATACCGGCCCGTCGTGTACTGCACCTGTCCAAGCTCGAATCGGATTTGCCGGTCCGCTGGCGCCATGGTGAATGCGCGTTCGAGCAGCGGAAGTGCTTGCGCCGTGTCGCCGCGCGCGCGCGCATCCATGCCAAGAAGCTTGTAGCTCAAGTGCTCCGTCGGCGACACTTCGGCGAGGCGAGTCCAGAGCGCGCGATGGCTTGTCCACGCGACAGCGTAATGCGCACTCATGACCGCTCCGCGTATGATGGCAAGGGCCAGAAGCACCGTGGCTACACGTCGAGCGAATGTTGGCAGACGATCGAGCGCCCATGCAATACCAAGCGCCACTCCGATCGTCGCCCCGAACAGCGTGCGATCGGAGAGGATCTGTCCTGTTGCCGCGGCAAGATTGGACGCGGGAAAATAGGTGAGCGCTACCCAGCCGACGGCCACAAGCGGACGGAGGTCTCCGCGCGCTGCAAGTGCGACGGTGATCCCGATGAGTGACAGCACGACGACCACGCTCAGGGTCGCCAGGCCGCCGGTGTGCTCCGGAAAAATGCTCGGCCCGTAAAAGGGCGACAGCGATGTTGGCCACGCGAGCATTCCCGCGATGCGTGGCCAAAGCGACAGCATGACGCCGACGCGTTGCGGACCACTGAGGGCGCTAAGCCCCTGCGCGGCGATCGAGGCGTGGGATACCGGCGCACCAAGGACGACGAGTCGTGCGAGGAACACGGCAATGATGCAAACACTCGCTGCGGCCCACGCCCGTGCATTGCTTCGCACAAAGTCGCGTATCGGGAGCGCGGTTGTACTCGCTTGTCGCCATCCCCACACGGTAACCGCGGCAAGTGGAAGCGCGAGTAGTCCCGATTCCTTTGCGCTGATCGCCGCGCCGGCAAGCAGCCCAACGGCGATCGCGCGCTTTACGTCACGCGCGCGATTGTCGGGCGTCGGCTCAGTGGATCCGATGACCCACACAAGGCCGGCGATGCACAACATGACGATGAGTTCTGACGTATTCGCCACGCTCGCGACGGCTTCAACATGCAGCGGATGCGTCGCAAACCATGCGGCACCGACCAGTGCGGGCGCTGTGCCCACTCCCCTGCGGACGATCCACCAGACCGCAACGGTGGTGAGCGCCGCGAGCGCGAGCGCGTACAGATGAAACCACAATGCGGATCCGCCGCTTGCATTCCAGATCGTCGCGAGTAACGCGATGTGCAGCGGTCGATAAAGTCCGAGCCCGCCGACGCCATCCGATGGCCAATACGGCTGCGACCAGGCTCGGCCGATTTCACTCCATCCGCGCAAAAGCGCGTTGTCGCGGATGATAGTGGTGTCGTCGTAGATGAATGCGGCGCGAAGCGTTGGGAGCAGCGGCGCTACCGCGAGAACGAGTAGCGCGATAGCGCCGACCAGTCGGCTTCTTCGCGATGTTTCGGACGTGTGGATGGGCGTGGTCACGGCGGTGAAGATATGTCATCCTGAGCGAGCAGCGCGAGTCGAAGGATCTGCACTTCTCCCCTCGCGCCTTGCTTGACGCCGCTCGGGAAAGTGCGCGTCGAGAAACCGAATCAGGGCGCGCTCCTCGGGCGAGTGCGCATACTTGTCGGCGCGCGACGTATGCCGCGCGGGAAGCTTGATCGTTTCGCCATCATCCACGTATCGCGCGACAACGATTGGATGGACGTAGGACTTCCGGCAAATCGCCGGCGTGTTGCCCAGCTCCGATGCAACGAGCCGCATGGTTGTCGCCACGTTCCGCTTCGCCTCCGTCGGCGAATCGGCCGCGCCAAGTTCGGCGAGCACCGTCGCGGCGCGCAGCGTGCCGCCCCAGGTGCGAAAATCCTTTGCACTGAACGGCACTCCCAGGGTGTCCTGCAAGTAGCTGTTCACGTCGCGAGCCGTGAGGTCATGCCA
>JBDTMO010000425.1:0-5284 GCA_039934235.1 bacterium
TGGCCGCTCTGTTCCAGCGAATTCATGCGATCGCGCCCTCTGGGCCCAACGGGATGACATGTCGCGGATGCGCATGCAGATTTCGTATTCCGCCTCCCTCGAGCATCGCATTCGTGTCACTTCGCCTGGCGTTCCTCGCCGCGCTTGCCGTCGCAGCCCCAACGGCTGTCGTTGCGCAAGACGCTCCCGCCAAGATCGCCCACGCTGTCCGGATCACTGGTGCGGCGCCCCGCATTGACGGTGCGCTGGACGACCCTGCGTGGTCGCTCGCACCGATGGTTTCCGACTTCGTCCAGAAGATTCCTGTCGAAGGAGCGACACCGAGCGTCGCAACCGAGGTCCGGTTGCTCTACGACGATGACGCGCTCTACGTCGGCGCGCGTCTGCTTCGCAGCGATCCGCAGTCGATCCGCACGTCGATCACGCGTCGCGACGGTGACAGCGACAGCGAGGTATTCACCATCTCGCTCGACACGTATCTCGACAAGCGCACCGCCTACAGCTTCTCATTGAGCTCCGGCGGCGTTCGCGGCGACTTCTATCATTCGCAAGACAGCGAGGACAGCGGCCGAGAGGCGCAGTTCGATCCCGTGTGGAGCGGGCGGTCGCGTATCGACGCTGAGGGCTGGACCGCCGAACTGCGCATTCCGTTTTCGCAGCTGCGGTTCAACGCCGCGCCGGCACAGACGTGGGGATTGCAGTTTACGCGCAACGTTGCCGACAAGAGCGAGCGTGCGCAGTGGGTCCTCATACCTGTCTCCGCATCCGGCTACTCGTCCTACTTCGGTCGTCTCGAAGGCATTGCCGGCATTCCTCCTGCTCGCCGACTGGAATTGTTGCCGTATCTCGCGACGGATCTCACCTACCGCGCGAATGAAAACCCAGTCAATCCTTTCAATGAGCGTACCGGCGCGCGCGCTGGCGGTGATCTCAAGCTCGGGCTGGGCCCAAACTTTACGCTCGACGCGACAATCAATCCCGACTTCGGCCAGGTCGAGGCGGATCCAGCCGTCGTGAACCTCACGGCGTTCGAGACGGTGTTCGACGAGCGGCGCCCCTTCTTCATCGAAGGCAACGAGCTGCTCACGGGCCGTGGTCAGAGCTTTATCGGCCGGCCGAGTTGGTTTTACAGCCGGCGCATTGGCGCGGCGCCTCGCGGCTCGGCGAGCGGTGACTTCGTCGATGCGCCAACGAACACGACGATTACGAGCGCCGCGAAGGTCACTGGCCGCCTCGCGTCAGGATTGTCCGTTGGCGCACTCGCTGCGATTACCCCGCGCGAATACGCGCGCACGTTCAGCGTCGCAAACGGCGCGTTCGGCTCCACGCCGGTCGAGCCGCCAAGTGCGTTCGGCGTGCTGCGGGCGCAGCAGGAGTTTGGTTCGCAGCAGTCCAACGTCGGCGTATCGCTCACACAGGTGCATCGGGCGCTCGACGATCGCGGCGGGTTACGCCAACTGTTGCCGAGCAATGCCGTCGCGGGCGGAGCTGATTGGAAGTTGCGATATATGCAGGGGATGTATGAGGTCACTGGCTGGGTTGGTGGTAGCCGAGTCGATGGTGATCCGGCCGCCATCGCCCGCCTCCAGCGGTCGAGCGCGCACTACTTCCAGCGGCCAGACCAAAACCATATCTCGTATGATGCGCTACGGACGTCGCTCACTGGAACGAGTGCGTCGCTTCGGCTCGACAAGAACGCGGGCCGGTTTACGCTAGGTGGCATCCAGCTGTCAACGCGCTCGCCCGGCTTCGACATCAATGACGCCGGACAGATGCGCAGCGGTGACGACGTCGACTTCAACGCGGACATCCAGCTGCGCGACACGAAGCCGCACAAGAACTTTCGGTTCATCAACTTCGGTACGTCGACGCAAGCAGGTTGGAATTTCGGCGGTGTTCGCCAGTATCTGCGTTTTGGCGAGTCGGGGCAGGTAACGCTGAACAACTTCTGGCGCTTCAGCGCGAGTGGAACGTTGCATGTGGCATCGTTGAGCGACGATCTTACGCGCGGCGGTCCGCTGATCGCCACGCCCGGCGCGTATCAGCTGGTTGCCCAGGTGACCAGTCGTTCGAATGTGCCGACGACGTGGACTGCGCGCACGGTGTACTTCGACGATGAATTCGGAGGCTGGAGGTGGGATGCGAGCGCCGGCGTCAGCACGCGCCCAGCGCCGCAGTGGCAGGCATCGGTGGATCCGTCGTATTCGCATTCCGTGGACGGCCGGCAATACGTGGCCACGCAGACAGGTGGCAGCGCCGCGACCTATGGGCAGCGCTACATCTTTTCTTTCATCGAACGCAGCACCCTCTCCGCGCGCTTTCGTCTCAACTACGCCGTAACGCCGAACTTCACGGCGGAGGGATACGCCGAACCGTTCGCCGCGAGCGGGCGCTTCTATGACTTTGGTGAATTGCCTGCCGCGCGGAGCAGTACGATGCGCGTGTACGGCCAGAGCGCTGGCACATCGATTACGACCGAGAGTAACGGGACGTACACGGTGCACGATGGCAACAGCGCGTTCGCGCTCCCGGCGCTCGACTTCAATCGTCTGTCATTCCGGTCCAACCTCGTGCTGCGCTGGGAGTATCTGCCGGGAAGCACCGCGTTCCTGATTTGGCAGCAGAGTCGCGCGGACGTCGGGCCAGCGGGTGTGCTCATCAATCCGCGGGACTTGTGGGACGCGACGCGTGCGTCGGGCGACAACCTGTTCGTCGTGAAGATCAGCTATTGGCTGGGAGTGCGGTGATACGGAAGCTGTGCGGACCTGTCGTCGTTGCGTTGTTTGTGCTGGGGATAGCGTGCAATGCGCCAATCGCTCCCGACGCGCGACTGTCGATCGCACTGGAGCCAACGTCGGTGAGCGTGGCATTGGGCGCTGAGCGTTCAGCCGTCGTCACGCTCACGCGGTTCGGCGATTTTAGCGGCGACGTTGCGTTTAGCGTGGAGGGTACGCCGCCGGGTGTCACAGCGACTGTCACGAGCGTATCGACGTCGGGGCAAACGACGACCGCGACCGTCTTGTTGCGCGCGGACGCCGGCGCAAAGGTCGGCACATTCCCAATGACGATACGCGGACACGCGGCCTTGTTGCGCGACGCGACCTCGCTGCTGGTGCTGACCATCACCGACCCGGCCTCGTTTACGCTCGCGGCCTCAAAGCCGACGCTCACGATTACCCGCGGTGGCCTCGCGCCGCTGAGCGCGATCATCACGCGCACCAACTTCACAGGGCCTGTCGCGCTGTCGCTCGAGGCGCAGCAAGGCATTACCGCGGACCTCGGCCAAAGCCCCGCAACGATAGACAGCATTCCATTTACGGTATCGGTTGCACCGAGCGTCGGGCCGGGAACGTACACGGTGTCGTTGCGTGGAGCCGCGGCGGGGCTCACCGACCGCCTCGCGTCGTTTACCGTCACCGTGATCGCCGATCCGATTCAACTGATCGCGCTGTCGAACGTGAGCGGATTCCAGAGATCGGCTGGTACCGCGAACATTGTCGTCAATCGCGGTGGCTACTCGGGCGCCATCACCCTTACCGCAGAAGGGCTACCGACCGGCGTCTCCGCGTCATTCCAGACGGTCGCTTCATCGTCCGGTGTCACGACGGTCACGCTCACAACGGGTCCATCAGCGCCGCCCGGTGTTTACACAGTGACCATCAGGGCCACGGGCACTGGTGTTCCCGACGCGACGGCGCAGGTCACCCTGACCGTCCTGTCCACGGTGTTCGCGCTCTCGCTCAATCCACAGAGTGTCTCGCTGTTGCAAGGCACTTCTGCGACCGCGGTGCTTACGGTCACGCGAACGACAATCGACAAGCCCGTCGCACTGTCTGTCGAGAACGTCCCGCCGGGATTGACCATTACGCCGTCGCCGGTGAGCACCAGCGGAACGTCGTCGACCATTTCAATTACCGCCGCCTCGACGCTTGCGGTCGGCCAATACGACATCACGATCCGGGGAACACCGGAAGGGCTGACGCTCGGCGCCTCGCTAACGGCCACACTCGCCGTCACCATTCGCGCCACGGCGCCCGGCGTCGGAAACGTGTTGCTGGATTGGACCGCGTGTACGTCGCCGAGTTGGGTGGCGGCGCAAGATGGTGCGGGGCCGTGGACGCAAGTGACGGGTGCGTCGGGGCTGTTCCGTTTCGACGTCAACGCTGGGACGGGCGGATTCGCGTTCGCCGAAGGCGGCAACAGCATCTCGGTTCGCTACATGACGCGGGCCGAACTCACCGCGAAGACGATCGACATGTGCGCTTCCGCGCTCGGTCCCAAGACGATCATCGGGACCGCCGTGCATTCGAATATTGCCGAGCAGTCGGTTTACAGATTGGGAGGTGGGAGTGGTGCGTCGTCAGGGGCAGCACCGGGATTCTCCATCACCGGCGTTCGCAACGGAGTGCATGACCTGCTTGTGTGGGGTCCGGCGTTTCCGATCATACAAAGAGGACTCATACGGCGCGACGTCGATCTTCCGAATGGCGGGTCGCTGGGGAGCGTCAACCTGAATGGCATAGAGGGCTTCACGCCGCCGCAACGCGTTCTCACGCTCACGGGCTTTGGCGCGAATGAGCAATTCGCGTTTACCGTCAGCTACTTGACGACTGCGGCGTGCACCGTGAATCAGCTGTACAGCGCGAATGCAGGAGCGTTCATGTACGGCGTGCCCGACACGTTGCAGCGGAGCAACGATTTCCACATGGTCACTGCACTGGCTATCACGGTGACGGGGAGTCGTGCGGCGAGTGAGGTGTTCCACACAATGGCGAACCGTACGGTGGCATTTGCGCCGGCGCTCATTTATCCGGCCGTCGTGGCACTACCTGGCAGTTACAAGCGATTGCAGGTGGCGGCCGGCTCCATGCCAGGGCCGTACAACGGTGCGGTTGCGTTGCGTTACAGCGACGGCGTGAGGACAATGAGCGTCAGCACCACGATGGGCGCCGCGAACACCAGCCCGATTGTCCTGGCGATGCCCGATCTCAGCGGGGTGAGCGGGTGGCCCAGCTCTTATGCCGTGTCGTCGAGCGCAACTGGAACGTGGGTGGAAAGTGCGGACGGAGTAAGCGCGAGCGGTTCGCTCTGTACCGAAGGCATGCGTTCCATCACGGCGTCTCGGTCAGGCAGTTTCTGAGTGGAAGCAACGCGATCGCGATATGTCATCCCGCATGAGCGGAGCGAATGTCGGGATCTACTCTTCGTCAAACCTTGGCCTGCTTCGCGGATCGTCCGGTAGATCCCGACACTCGCTCGCTGCGCTCGCTCCTGCGGGATGACA
>JBDTMO010000426.1:0-5282 GCA_039934235.1 bacterium
CAGCCGTGAGGATGCCACTCGAAAATGGAACTCGCCACGGTCGGGCGCTGGAATCGCTCAGAATCCTCAACAAATCCGTGCGGCGGCGTTGAGTAGGCGAAGAGGCGCCGCGACGCTCCCAGTTGTGCGCATCGGGTCACGCGACCGCTGTTTAGTTGGCTGTGCGGAGGGGGTTGCCGTGAATGCCAGCGATGCCATGGTGTCTTGCACGCCATTGCATGCTGGCTCGGTCGTCAAGTGCGTTCAGTCACCGCTGCGGACCAATTCGAGGCTGCTCACAAGAGGCGGCGAAGTCCCGTCTCTCTTCCGGTAGATCACCGTCCGCGAACTCGATCCGTCGTCGTAGCGAACAACCAGGAAGCGTTCCTCGTTCAAGGACAGCGTAAGTTTGTATCGTCGCGGCTCGGCCTCGCCTGGCACCATGGCGGCAATTGTCGACACCAGTTTGTTATCCTGCCAGCGGCTCGTGACTTCAGAGGGAACGGTGTCCAAACGAAAGCGCAACCGGTTGCGAACCACTTGCCCGTCGAAACGATAAAGCACCTTGTTATCAGGAAAGACCGAGAAACGCTCGACGACGGTGAGGCTCTCCGTACCTTGCGTGATGATCAGGGAACTCTGGGTGGGACCAATCTCCAGCCCTGTGTCACTCCGGTTGCCGTTAGCTTCGATGCCCCCCGGCCGGTACACTGTCCAAGTTCCCGCGAGATTGGGCCGGGTCTCACCCTGCTCTGGGCTACTCTGTGCAATCGCCGCAGTGCTGGTACCGAGAATGACGAGCGCCCACAGTGTGAGGGCTGAGAGTTTCCTTGTCACAGCGTCTCCAACCCGGCTAACGACCGGCTCTGAGATTCAATCCTCGCCTCTGCCCATCGGCGAGAGACAACCGGAAGCCGAACGCTGCCAACTGTTCAAGGTACGCTGGATCGCTCAGCTCAGCCCTATCAAGGTCAGCAACGCATACAACATCGTATTCCCCTGCCGGAAGCCCCGCGAACCGAAATGTGCCGTCCGTGGCGGGCTGGGTCGCCCGCACCCGTCGCGAGCCAGGTGTCCAATACTTTCGGTCGGCGCTAAGAACCACGACGGCGAAGTCGGCCAAGGCACCAGGTCCGATCCCATGGGCCTCTCGGGCAAGATCCTCAGCCCGTACCTCCCCGGCGCGAGACTGGGAAAGCTGAAGCTTCCGTCAGAGGGTGGGATTCTTTGCGCGCGATGCTGCGAAAGCCAATGAATTCAATGGCTTGGCGCTGATCTCATGCAACCGCAACGATTTAGCGTCTTCCAATATTCGCAGGCGTTTGCGTCCGTTTGCCGGCTCTTGCCGGTCTTTCCACTCGGATGGCACTCGACAGGGCGCTCGACGCGACGGTCTTCGGGAATCATCGCGGGTGACCGTCGCGCGCGGTCATCGCCCCGAGACCCTCACGCGATCATCAACCGCGCCTGCCGCGATGCTCTCCGACGAGCCTTCACGACAATCTCGACATCGTTACCAAGAAGTACGAGGAATCGCACAAGTCGGTCCAGCGAGAACCCCGCGAGCCGACCCCTGGCGAGAGCCGAGATCTTCGGCTGATCAACTTCCAGGAGTGCTGCGGCCTGGGCCTGAGTGAGATGTCGGCGGGCGATTGTCTCGATGATCTTGTGAGCCAACTCCGCTTTCGCAAGGGCTTCCTCAGGACGAGCGACACCCAGATCCGCAAAGACGTTTCCGCTTCCGACGACGTGGGTAGGTTTGACTGCCATTACAGCTTCTCCCGCTTGCGATGAACATCCTCAGCCAACTTCAGCCGGGCTCTCACCAGATTCAACTCCCGCTCCGCGTACTGATGCCCCTCGTCGACTTCTTCTGAAATGCGTGCAGCACATACACGGCGTTCCAAAGCGAACCGTGTAGACCGCCCTGAACGTATCGCCACGTTGATCGGCCAGCACTTCGAGCACACCCGAGCCAAACCCCTTCAACGGTTTCGCCGACACGTACTTCGCGCCGATCTGAGCCAGGTACAAGGCATAGCCGACTTCGTCCTGCACCAGCGCCGGGAACTCGCGGAGGACATCCAGCGAGTCACCCATCCAGATGACCGGCCTGGGCGGGGATGCCATCGAGAGGATTTTATGCCAAATCTAGCATGTATTCAAGGTCGCCATCGCGGGCGTGACGCCGGGCGAGGGCCCTGGCGACTCTTGGCATAGGACGGAAGAAGACAGAAGCTAATGGAATATGGCGGAGAGGGTGGGATTCGGAACTTCTCTAGTGTTCATCTACCGAAACAACCAATGAAAGCAGGCCAATAGAATCGATAGATCCCACATAAACGGCCGTTGCTGGCATAAAATTGGCAGACACAATTCTCGCAGCCAACCTCGAACTCGTTGATGCGCCCTGCGACGCTTCGAGTGGTCGAGGACGAACGGTCGCGACCTCCCGGTCCGCCAGACATTGTCGGCGTGCGTCTTTGCGCTGGCGCAACGTCACACCCCAACGCACGTGAGAGGCTCATCGACATGCACGATCCGCTTGCGGGTACGCCGTGGTCGGCGCCAGCCACGGTGGAGGGCTTCGTCCGCTCGCCGCCCAACGCCACGCTGCTCGACTACGCTGAGGCCGAACGCCGCCGGGTGCCCGACGGGCAGGCACTTGACATCGGGTGCGGTGCGGCGCGGAACACCGTGCCGATGGCGCTGGCGGGCTGGCGCGTGACCGGAACCGACCTGTCGCAGCCGATGCTCGACGCTGCCGCCGCGCGGGTGGCGGCCGAGAAGATCGGGGATCGCGTCGACCTGAGGCTGGCGCCGATGGACCGCCTGCCGGTGGCCGGGCGCGCGTTCGACCTGATCGTCGCGCACGGCATCTGGAATCTCGCCCGGTCGGGCGCTGAGTTCAAGCGCGCCATCGCCGAAGCCGCGCGGGCGGCCGCGCCGGGTGCGGGCCTGTTCGTATTTACGTTCTCACGCCACACGCTCCCGCCCAACGCCGAGCCCGTCGCCGGCGAGACCATCGTCTTCACCCAGTTCTCGGGCCACCCTCAGTGCTTCGTCACGCGCGACCAACTCGTCGAGATACTGGCCGACGCCGGGTTCGCGCCTGACGACAGCGTGGCACTCACTGAACACAACCAGCGATCCGGTCGCAGGTGTCAACACGGAGGCCCCCCTGTCGTGTTCGAAGGGGCGTTCCGCTTCCGCCAGTCATGAACTGGCTACACCGCTGGTACTGCCGATCGCGCCACTGGCGCCGCGTGGTTGAAAACGAGCTCCTCGACTGGACGCTCGGCGACGTCCCGTTGGGCGACGACCTGCTCGAACTGGGAGCCGGCACCGGAACGGTCACCGCACATTTGTGCGGGCACGTCCGCCGACTGACCGCTGTCGACATCGAGCGAGCGTCCCTGATCAGGCTGCAGGCCGGCAGCGCGAGTGACGCCGGCTGGAGTCGAAGTGGAGATTCATCCGGCTCGCGCGTTCGGCCGGTATGCGCCGACGCGGTGGCGTTGCCGTTCGCCACCGGCATGTTCTCCGGTGTGGTCGCGTTCACCATGCTCCACCATGTCGCCGGGCGCGAGCGGCAACGGCTCCTGCTGTCCGAGGCTCGACGAGTGCTGCGGCCGGGTGGCACGTTCGTCGGCTGCGATCCGGTATGGACGCTGGGAGTCAGGCTCTTTCACGTCGGCGACACGTTCGAGCCAGTGGCTCCGAACCGACTCGCAGACGACCTTGGCGCCGCCGGTTTCGACGCGGTGGATGTGTTCTCCGCCGGCCGATATCTGCGATGGCGGGCTCGGCGGTGCGGATGACGGCGTCGACGGGTCGCTCCTCATCAACATCCTACGAGGGGACCTCCAGGTCGGGCATCGGCCGTGCCGTGAACAGGCGCCGGCAGGGGTTCGCGATCCACCGGGCCCAGCGCGCCGACCGGCCGACCCGAGCGCTGTCGGTGGCAATGCCGGTATTGGCGTACATCTGCCGGTACAGCTTGGAGATCAGGACGAAGGTCATGCGCGCCTTCATCGACTGAACGCAACGCGACCGCACCCAGATGTTCCTCAAACTGTAAAACCGGTCCCAGGCGTGCTGCGTCCCGCGCCGGATGTCACTGGCCGCCATCGTCGGATGCGGCGTGTAGACCTTGGGCCGCTGCCCTTGCGGGATCAGCCAGTGCCGGGTGAGCGGCACGCCAGCAATTCGTGTGGGATCATCGGCCATCGCCTTCTCCCACGCGGCAAAGTCGTTGGTGCCTGGAAACGGCGTAAGCATCACGAACTGGGCAAAGGTCACCCCCGCCTGCTGCGCGACGGCTACGGTCGCGTCGAACGTGCCCTCGTGGTCGCTTGGGAGACCGAAGATAAATGATCCGAGCACGTGCACGCCGTGCTCGCGGAATCCGCGGAGCCGCTCCACGAGCGCTGCGCCGGCCACGTTGAAGCCCTTGTGCACGTCCTTCAATCCTTCGGGCGAGACGGATTCGATGCCGACGAGCGCGCCTTTGATCCGCGCCTTGCGCATGGCGTCGAGAAACTCGGGGTCTTCGCCGGCCTCCATCGTGATCTGCGTGAAGAACACCATGTCGGACGGCAGCGCCGCGAGCCGCCGCATGAGCTCGAACCGCTCGGCGCGCATCGCGCTGAGGTTCAGAAACGAGGTCTGGTCCACGCGACGCGCCGCCATCTTCAGGTCGGTCAGGGTCACCGGATAGAAGTTGTCGTCCGCGAGCGCAATAAATCGGAAGCCCCGTCGCCGCAGCTCGACGACTTCGCCGACGACGCGATCGCTGGCCCGCTGGCGTGGATGCTGGCCGTCGGTTTTCCACACCGAACAGAACGAACAATGCTTCGGACATCCGCGAACCGTCTGCACGGACGCCCACATGTACCGGTTCGACGGCATCAGGTCCCACCGCGCGGGCAACAGGTCTTCCGGCTCCACGCGTCCACCCTCGTAGACGCGTTCAAGCCTGCCGCCCACGCTGTCATCGAGCGCCTGGACCCACGCCAGGTCCCCATCGCCCTTGACCACCGCGTGGGCACCGCCGAGTGCGTGTACCTCATCGGGAAACAGCGTGGCGTGAATGCCACCGTAAATCACGGTCGCGCCAGCTGCGCGCGCGATCCGGCCGATTTCGTACCCACGCAACGCGTTGCTGGTATGGATCCCGATGCCCACGATGTCGCCCGAGGCGATCCGCGACGAGTCGAGCGGCTCGAGCGTCTCGTCGGTGATGACCGGATCGCCGAAACGCCGCGGAGTCGCTTCCGCCAGCACGTAGAGCCAGCGCGGCG
>JBDTMO010000427.1:0-5257 GCA_039934235.1 bacterium
CGAGACGGCTGCCGCGTTGGGCCGAGAGTGCGAGGAGTCACTCCTGCTCGAGGGCGCGATGGGAGCACCCGATTTACGGCAGGGCCTGACACGCCTGCTCGACACTGGATTGCTCGTACCAACATACGATCGCGGGCGCGCCGCCTACCTCGTTGCGCACGACGAAGTGGTCCGCATTGCACGCTCGCGACTCTCCCCCACGCAGAGGCAGGAACTACACGGTCGAATTGCGCGAGCGCTTACTGCGCATGATCGACATTCCTCCGCAGAAATCGCCGGCCATTTTGAGATCGCGAACATCCGAATCGAGGCACATCGCTACGCGCTCATCGCTGCCGACGAGGCGCAGGCCGTACATGAGACGAGCGCGATCGCAGAGTTGCTGGGAGCCGCGGAGCGGAACGCGCCGGATGATGCGGCCTTGGCGCAGGTGCGCGTCCGGATGGCGTCGCTGGCGGAAGTTGCCGGGCGCTATGAGGACGCTGAGGCGCTCTGCGACCTCGCGCTGGCGTGGTATGCGGGCAAGGAGGATCAGCTCCAGGCACTTCGCCTGAAGCGGACCAGGGCGCTCGTCCGGATGAAGCGAGGGCTTGCCGCACGTGAAACGCTGACCGAGCTGCTGGCGCTGGAGGGGGAGGCAAGCGCAGCGGGTGAGGACATGGAGCGCGCTGCGGTGCTGTTGCACATTGCGCAAATGCACTATCGGCTTGGCGATCTGCGCGCGGCCCAGCGCGTTGCAGAGGAGGCAGTGGCCATCGCCGAACGTGGCGACGACATCCTGCTTCTCGCGGACGCCTGCAATCGTCTCGCCGTGACGATTCAACTCGAGAACGCACCGCGAGCCCGCGAGCTGTTCGTTCACGCGCTCGACATTGCCACCACGCTGGGCGACGCATTTCGTCGGGTGCGCGGATTGAACAACATCGGTGTGCTCGAGATGAGTTGTAACAATGCCGACGAGGCTCAGCGCGTGCTCACGATCGCGGTGGAGCATGCGCGAACGGCCGGCATCATCGAGTCGTGGGGCCGAGCCGAGTTGAACTTGGGGGTCCTGGCGGGACGGGTAGGGAACTACGAGGAAGCGTTGCGCGCCTTCTCGGAGGCGCTCCGTTTGATGTCGATGGTGCAGAATAGTGAGGAGCAGTTGTACGCCACGTATAACCTTGCCGATTTGCAGCGAGTGAACGACCGGCCGCGCGAGGCAATCGACACCTATGAGTTGGTCGTTGATTTAGCCGAGCGAATCGATCAGGTCCCGCTTCAGGTCGGCGCGTTTGCCGGCATGGGACTCTGCCGGTTCGAGTTGGCGGATGTCAGTGGAGCTCGAGAGGCTCTTGCGAGGGCTGTGATGTTGTGCGAAGGGATGGGTGAGTGGTTCCAGGGGCGGGAGTTGCTTGACGCGCTCAAGCTCCACTTGTTGATCTGGGACGGGGAGAACGAGTCGGCGGTCTCGCTGCTGGAGTCGTCGACCAGGTTGGCCGACGCGCCGGATATCTCTGCCGCGGCATGGTTGATCGCAGAATTCGGTATGGCGGTGCGGCCACACGCGCCAAAAATGGTCCAGTCGGCCATTGATCGATATGCGCATCATCCTGAGGTGATGAGCACTCCGAAGATGAAGGCGCGATTCGATGTCTTGAAAAATGACAGCTAAGGCACTATTGACCGACCTGTGCGGTGGTTCTATTATGGGTATTGACGAGTCTCTGTAGGTTGGTGAGTGCCGTTCTCGGCAGTGGCTCGTCTCTATGATTGACGACGGCTGGTCCCCGAAGACGGCGACTGGCGTCGTGGGTTCTGCTACGTCAGGAAAATTGAATGCGTCCCCCCAATTGGAAGACTGTGAGCACGCTGGTCACGATGGTCGTGGTCGCGGGCTGTCAGGATAATGTCGTTTCCGCGCCGCAGAGCATGTCCGCAGCTCCCGCAGCGATGGTGATGGCGCCGCCGGGGAGCCCGCAACTGCTTCTCGCCGGAATGGCGAAGATTAATGACGACGTCGACTTCACGGTGACGGAGAAGGGCGGTACGTTCTTGATCGGTAGGCATGCGGTGGTGTTTCCAGCCCACAGCATCTGCGATCCCGCCACAAGCAGTTACGGCCCTGGCACGTGGGATAGTCCGTGCGCGCGGCTCAAGGGTTCGGTGACGATCCACGCTTCGATCCGGACGGCCAAGCTAGGAACCTGGATTGATTTCACTCCGTCGCTGCGGTTTGTCCCCTCGAAGGAATCGCACGATTGGGTGTACCTCTACATGTACAATTCGAGCGTGTTGGGGGCAGCGGATTTTTCCAGCTACTCGATCCTGTATGTGCCGACATTGGGTGCCAGGGGAATCGACGAAGCGCAGACGGACGCATCGTTGCGCACGTATGTCGATACGCGCACTGGCGTTTCGATGAGGCGCGTCAAGCACTTCAGCGGTTTCCAGACGTCCTCTGGGCGGTCGTGCGATCCCGCGACTGAGACAGATTGCTATCCCTCCGATAGGTGAGTAAGCGGCGGTAACACACTCACCGTCATCTCACCAACCCAAACGCGCTCGCCAATTGGCGGGCGCGTTTGCGTTGGGCCACTTCCACGCTTCAGCGCGACGCGATTTCTTTCGCGCGTGCACGATCAAATGCCTGCGAATCAAACCGTCGGCGACGCCGACTATCGCGCCACATCGCGCCGTGCTTCGACAGTTCTCATGGGGCTCGGCACCGGCGCTGTAACAGCGGCAGCATCGTTTGGCATACTCCTTGGCTTTGGGAGACGATACGGCACCTTGTGGCGTCCACTCAACGCCGCCGCGCATGCCATCATCGGAGCACGCGCCGACGGCGTGTGGGGATTCCAACTCGATGTGACGCCAATGGGGGGTGCGGTGGTTCTTGTAGTGAGCACGATGGCGGGGGTCGTCATCGCCCAGCTCACATCGTCACGTCGCACTCTTCACCGCGCGTTGGCGGCGTTCGGGATAGCGCTCGCCGGCTATCTCGCTCATGTCCACATCGTCGCACGTACACCCGCCGGGCTCGCGGCACTCCTGACGCAGGGGGAGTTGCGCGCACTATACGCCACAGGGGCAATCGCTCTTTTAGCTGGTATGCGATATGCCTTTTCATCCTCTACCGAAGCGTCTTAGAGGCACGTACGCCTCGAACGCTTCGTTCCCCAAACGGAACCGGTACGTCACGCACACGTGACGCACGGCGAGGAACTTTGGCGTCATGATCGTGTTCGATCTAATGGCACTCAGGAAGTCGCCTGACATGCCGAAACTTCAAGTCGAGTGCTTTCGTCGTGGAGTGCAAGATGGAAAGCAGGACTCTTTTCAGGAGGGGGGTATGGATGTCCTCGTGATGCTCGAGGAAAGCCCCGACCATTCGCCGGTGCTCGCGCATGTGAATTCGGTTCCGTCAACGCTCGCGTCAGAACGTCCGGCGCGTGACATCGTAACGCTGTACGGCGTTCCGAGCGCGGAATCGGTGGCGCTGGCACTGGCGGCAGCGGTGGAGTCCCACCGCACCGGTCAGGGGCACAACAATTCGGACGCCATTCGCCACCTCGGCGTATGGGCAGAGCGCGGTGCCATCGGCGATGCCGCATGGCGCGATGCTGCGACGGGCTTGCTCGTCACGCATGATCTCGAGATCCCGCTTGAAATCCTCAACGGCACCGCCAGTCTGCTGCTGGGCGAGTGCGGTCAGCTCATTCGGCGGCTCGTCGCCGGACTCTCGATGCCTGACTGGCCCGAAGGCGCACGTCGCGCCATCACCGTATCGCTGGGCCCCGTTGTGGGTCTCGCCGCTCCGGTCTTCGCGCCGCTCGAATCATTGCTCGACCGGCTTCGCGAAGCAGATGGCCTGGCCTTCGACTACGAGGGGGACTAACACGAACCCTGCCTACGTCAGAGAAATGAGCTGTCAGTAGCGAACGGCCCGCGCGACACAATCGCGCGGGCCGTTCGCCGTTTGTAACCGCGTTGGACGAATTCGGAATTTCCCGTCCTCGAGCCGCGCACAGGTACGCTGCACACCTCCAGTTCAGCTTGACACACTCCGACCCCGACTCCATTCCTACAGAGACCGCAAGACAAGGTGGGATCGGGATAATGCCGAAGTACGTCACTCGCCATCCGCCGCTCCGGCCATCCGGTGGCGAGCGTGTGTTCACCGACGACCATGGGCGCCTCTGGAGCGCCGCGCTCGAACAGCGCGACAATTCCAGTGGCGCCCTCGTGTTTCGCTGTATCAGCGACGGACGCCGCTCAATGCGCGCGCTGGCCGTGGACCCGCTCGCTCTCCGCGATGCCGTCGACGGCAAATTGCGCGTTTGGCTCGGCGCCGCCCCACGCATCGGCATCCTCTCTTAGAACGTATGAGGTACGCGAATGCGCGAGTACCAAGGATCGGAAATCCGCAACATCGCGGTGGTCGGACACGGAGGCAGTGGCAAGACCAGCCTGGTCGACGCACTGGCCTTCGTGTCCGGCACAAGTAAACGCCATGGCAATATCGCCGACGGCACGTCCCTGACCGACACGGCTCCCGAGGAGGTGGAGCGCGGCTACTCGATCAATCTCGGTTGTGCACACGCCGAGTGGATGGACACCAAGATCAACCTGCTCGACACGCCCGGCTTTCTCGACTTCCAAGGCGACGCGATCGCCGGACTTGCCGCCGCAGACGGCGCCCTCTGCGTGATCGGAGCGACATCAGGCGTCGAAGTGGGAACAGAGCGCATGTTCCGCGAGGCAGTCGCCCGCCGAGATCCCGTCCTCTTCATCGTGACGATGATGGACAAGGAACACGCGAACTTCGACGCGATCTACCAACAGATCAAGGCGCGGCTCACCACGAAGGTGATTCCCATCGAAGTGCCGGTCGGTGAAGGCACCGACTTTCACGGCGTCGTCAACCTGTTCGACAAGAAGGCGCATGTCTACGCACGCGGCACCAAGAGCGGCGCATACGAAGAGACTGACGTCCCGTCGGAAGTGCAGCCGCAATTCGATCGCTACTACTCCGAGCTGATCGAGACCATTGCCGCAACGGACGATACGCTTCTCGAGCGCTACCTCAACGGCGAGGAGATCACGCGCGACGAAGCCGTCGCCGCCATGAAGGACGCAATGAAACGCGGCGAGCTGTTCCCGCTGTTCTGCGCCAGCTCGACACTCAATTACGGAACGCGCGCGGTGCTCACGACCATTGTCGAGCTCATGCCCAACGCGTACGAGATGGAAGAGCTGCACGCATTCACCGGCG
>JBDTMO010000428.1:0-5253 GCA_039934235.1 bacterium
TCGCCAGGTTCGACGCGATAAACGACTTGCCGTCGCCAGGCGACGGGCTCGACACTGCCAACGACACCTGCTTCCCGGACGAGTGCATCACGTTCATGCGCAACGTTCGAAACGACTCCACGAGCTGCGTGAGCTGCTCGGGCGACTGTTGTTGCACACCGCCCTTCGGAAGCAACGGCACCGTCCCGCTGATCGTCAGCCCGAGCTCACCCGTCGCCTGAACCGAATAGCGAATGCGCTTGTCGACACCGTCCAGGAGCAGCGCAATACCGACGGCGAGTCCCAAACCGCCCAGTACAGCAACAATCAAGATGCGCGACGTTGAATTCGCGGTCGGATTCTGGGGAGCAACCGCCGAGTCCAGCATCTTCACATCAGGCGCCGGACTGGCGGCCGCAAGCTGCGCCTCGGCGTACTTCGTCTTGAGCGAGGCGTAGAGGACGTCCGCCGTCGATACCGCGCGCTTGAGGCGTCCTTCTTCTATCGTACGCTGCGGAATGGCTTGCAAATCCTTCCCAGCATTGCCGATGCGCCGCTCGATTTCATTTTCTCGCTCACGTACCTGCGCCAGCTGTGCGGTGACGAGCTGCGGGATCGTCTTCTCTTCCATCAATTTCACGGACGCAGCCAGATCGCGCACCGCCGGATAGCTGTCCGTGAATGTCTGACGCGCGGCGGTGAGGTTCGCCTTGTCCTGGTAGAGCTTCGAGAAATCCGCCTGAAGTTCCTTCCCGCCCGGACTGTTGGTTACGCTTGGAAGCAAGAGCACACTCTCGTACCGCTGCGTTCCGCCCCCAGCGATCACCTTCTCGAGCGCAATGCGATCCTGCCGGAGGTTGTCGAGCTCAATCTTCTTCTCGAAGAAGGCCTTGATGACAGGATCCGTCGTATACGAGATTCCAGGCGCTATCGGCGAATCCGTCCCTTCGGACGGCTCCGTGATCGTATTGACCTTGAAGCTCTCGAGCGCCTGCTCGGCATCCTTCAGCGCGTTCTCGGAGAAAAGCAGCTGGCTGGCGAGAATCTTCGCAAATTCAACGG
Organism: bacterium; assembly: GCA_039934235.1. Taxonomy (GTDB): domain Bacteria; phylum Gemmatimonadota; class Gemmatimonadetes; order Gemmatimonadales; family Gemmatimonadaceae; genus AG11. The sequence continues at coordinate 1,042 of JBDTMO010000428.1, forward strand.
TGTTGCCACGCTTGAGGTCAGTCGCGACGGCAACATATTCGTTGACGTACGCATTCAGCGTACGCGCCGCGAGCTCTCGATCAGGGCCGCTGTACGTTATCGAAATGATGTTCGTACGATCGGGAAGCCTCGGGACGAGCTTCTTGAACAATTCGTTCGACTGCTCACGCGGTGTAATGAGCGTAAAGAACACATCCTTGCCGGCAAACTTGGCGAGTGTCTTGGGGTCCGGATTCCATTTGAGCCCGAACTTTCGTCCGATGGAATCGCCCGGACTGCCGCTCTCGTCGACTGGACTGTCTTCGAGCGTGAGGTGCCACTTGGGCGTTCCCTTCGCAATCGACAGTTTGTAGTTACCCCTGAGATACAGGTCGCCGATGTTCAAGCCCCTGAGCAACGGCGCATCCGCGCTGTTCTTGGGCGTGATGAACAGCGACAGATCACGTACCACCGCATCCGAGATCTTGTAACTCTTGAGCAGCTCGACCCATGAATACGCGTTCAGCAGTTCGCGTCCGCGAATTGGCCCTGTGCCGTCCTGCGCGGCTGCGGCCAGCGCCTGCACCCAGATCTTGGCCGTGACTTCGTAGTCCGGCTTTACGAAGCGCAACGCGACAACGCCGCCCCCCGAGCACAGGGCAACGATGCCGAGCATCAGCCACTTGTAACGACGAATTGCCGCGATGGGCCGCTCGAGCGCACTCGGCTCCGGCGCAATGGTCGGCGAGTCGCCCCACCCCTCCATCGCCATGGGTAACGCGCCGACCGGCGCTGGAACGACATGCATGGACGCTACATCATCAGGCATAACGAACGACCCCACGAAAGATTATGTCAGCGCGGCCGCGTCTCGCGGCCACACAGGGCAGACCCAACAACAACCTGGTGAACGCCTAGAAGACTCTCCGGAACGCGTACAGGATCCCAAGGGCCGGGCCAAGAAACTGAGCGACCGTCGTCCAGCTGAACCCCGACTTCACGTCATCCACGTACAGCTCGTCACCAGCTCGCAAATGCAGCCGTTCGAGTGAGATGCCGTCAGCCATCGCGGTACGCGTGTCCTGCTGGTTCCAGATGGTTTCGGAGCCGCGACGAATCCACATGTTCCCGAGCCAGTCCGCCGTACTCGTTGGACCGCCCGCCTTCATGATGATGTCGCTCAGCAATACGTCAACGGTCGTGTAATAGTAGTTCGGAGACCTCACCTGCCCGAGCACGGCGAGCCGAATGAGCGGCGTGGTTTGCACGCTTGAATCCGTCAGGTACTTGGCGAGGTGATGCGACACCTTCGCGTTCAGCTCCGAGCGCAGCACACCATCCAGCGACAGCTCGCCCATTTGCCCCTTCTCGCCCAGCAGCAGAACCTTTCCGGCCCGAAGAATCAATGTGTCATTCGCTGGCATGACGCCCGGAAGCACTGACGCGCTGCCGAGGATCTTGACGACAACGCGGTCTCCGTCCTGAAAGTCTCCGCGCTTCAAGCGACTGCGAAGAAGAAACGCCTCCGCGGTGCGGTGCTGCGCTTCTGCCTTCAACGCTTCCGTCTCGAGTAACGATCGCGTTTCGAGCGCCGAATTCGGATCGGGATCGATGGACGACTGCGCCCGCGCCGATGGCGTCAGGCCGACGATTCCGATACAGGCCACGCTGAGGGCATGACGCCACAGGCCACTAATCTTCATTGCGCTTTGGGATCGCTCTTGGCTCGACGGTAGTGTACCGCCGGAGGTGATTTGGAGAGGCTTTAACGGGGGCATCCGGCATGCTACTATACGGAAACATTATATCGACACGCGTTACTTCCAACCCCATCATGGTTTACACGACGGGCAACGTGCGTCGCAACCTAGCCATTCGAGCATCGAAACCGATTACGCGGAACGAGCGGGTCACGGTGCTCGTGACGGGTAGGACCGGCACAGCGTCTGAGGTGTAGCAGGTCATTGACGAACCGCCGCCACGAAAGGGCACATCGAATGCAATAGTTGGTGATATGCCCGGCACGCGTCGGAATCGCGGGGTTCAGGTTGCATGCGGTGCTTTACCCCCGACTTCGATTCACGGTTCCGTCGTGTTCCCTCGAGACTCCAGCCTTGTCGCGAGCGTCCTCGCGCCATGGCCTCCCTCTGTTCATCGCGTGACGTCCCACATGTCGTTTGCCCGGCCGAAAAACCTGCACGCGCTCGCTCGGCGCGCCCATCGCCTCGTTCCACTCCTTGGTATCGGTCCGATTTTGTACGGAGCGATCAGCTGCGGAGGAAGCACGCCGTTCGTGCCCCCTCCCACTGTCGAGCTGAGCAACATCACCGTTCCAGTCCCCGGAACGGGCGCCTTTTTGCTCGAGCGAGGCACGCACCTCACGATCTCCGCCATCGCCCGGAACAAGGCGGGCGTCATCGTCGATAACATCCCTTTCGTCTGGACAAGCTCGAACGAAAGGGTAGCGACCGTCGACATAAACGGACGCATCGCCGCGCTCGACACCGGAACCACAACCCTCTCGGCATCCGCGTTGGCTGTGACCTCCAACCCGGCGACGGTGCGCGTCATTTGGCTGGGCCCCGCCAAGATCGACACATTCCAGTTCTCGCCGCCGGGCGCCATCAGTCCCGCCGCTACGCCAGACTCCGTGCGGGCACTCGTATCCGATCGGAACGGCTTACCCGTCGCGAACGCACGCGTTGCCTTTGCGGTGACCAGCGGCGGCGGCACCATCTCACCGGCCATCGCAACGACGAATAGCAAGGGCGTGGCGTCGGCTTCATGGAAGCTTGGCCCCGCGGCCGGAGTCAATACGGCAACCGCCACGGTCCTCGGCGAAGACGACAAGGTGAATGCCTTCGTGTCGCCCAGTACTGCGAGCTATGCGCTCAAGACGTTCAACGCCATTTCAACCGTCGACGGCGACGCGCAGTCCGGATTGATCCTTTCCAAATTGCCGGTGAGCCCATCGGTGAAACTGGTGGACTCCACCGGTAAGCCGAGGCCAGGTGTTCCCGTGACGTTTACGCCGACTGGTGGCGGCCGCGTCGCCACAACGGTCGTCTCGACCGGAGTCGATGGCGTCGCATCGCCTGGGGTCTGGACGCTTGGCGACATCACCGGCGACCAGACGCTCATTGCGAAGGTGGAGTTTGCGACGCAAACACTTCACGCCAATGCAACCGGCACCGCTGTGCATTACCTGCCTTCGTCGGTTACGGCGGGAGCGTTCGCGACGTGTGCGATCGGCGTGGACGGGCTCGTGACGTGCTGGGGAGAAGAGCCCAAGGTTGGCGACAACTCGATCGTGAACAAACCTGCTCCGACGCTGACCGCGAGCCTGCTTCACTTCCAGTCGCTGGCTGCGAGCCCAACCAGCCCGGGGCGGTTTTGCGGTGTCGCGACTGACCAATCGATCCTCTGCTGGGGCGTGAACGCACTTTCTGATACCGCTGGTAAGGGTGTAACGGCTGTGGTGCCCACTGCGATTCCAGGCACGACGCAGACGTTCACGCAAGTTGCACCTGGCCTCGTGCACACATGCGCGCTGGGCACCGACCAGAACATCTATTGTTGGGGCGACAACAGCGTCGGTGAGCTGGGCGATCGCCTGACCAAGAGCCGTCAAGCGCCAGCCGTCGTCTACGGCGGGTTCAAGTTCTCCAGCGTGAGCAGTGGAAATGGCCACTCCTGTGGCTTGGCGATCGACGGTTCGGCATTCTGCTGGGGACTCAATTTGAACGGCCAGTTGGGCAACGGCATTACGACGTCCAGCAGTTCCCCCGTGGCGGTGAGCGGCGGGTTCAGCTTCAAGCAGATTTCTGCGGGCCAGAGCTTCACCTGCGGGCTGACCACGCTTGGGCGTACGTATTGCTGGGGCAATCTGGGCACGGGCTCCACAGTCGTGCTCAGCCCTCGCACGTATGCAACCGCGCCGGACTTTACGTCGATTGCGACGGGTGCCTTCCACACGTGCGGTCTCGTCGCCGATGGCTCGGCATACTGCTGGGGAAACAACACCGTCGGACAGCTTGGTGACAGTACCTTCGTCGAACGGCCAAGCCCTACCGCTGTTGTCACCACGATCAAGTTCAAGTCGATCAGCGCCGGCGTCGGACATACCTGTGGAAATGCGATTGACGGATCCGTCGCCTGCTGGGGAGTGAACACGGCGGGCGAATTGGGTGACAGCGTCACTACGGTCACCAATCGTGTCACCCCGCGCTATAT
>JBDTMO010000429.1:0-5249 GCA_039934235.1 bacterium
TCATGCCAACCTGACGTCCTCCGAACGCGAGAGTGAGGGTCTGGAGGACCACCATTGAATACAAACCTTTTCGATGCGTCTGGCCAGAAATTGGCCTTCGCGTCAGTTGCGGTCAGTGAAATCGCGGCACACGTGACCCATTCACCACTTGGTGTCAGCGCCGTAGCGTCCCCAAAAAGCGCCAACGCCGCCGTCTGCGATATTCCATCTGTGACAGCCCTCAACGAACCGGATTGCCGACGCCCCCGCCAAGTCCATGTACCGTCAGAACGCCAAGGACGTGTCTCTCGGATGCCGCTCTGAACGTCGCCCTTGGCAATCAAAACGCGGACGTTGACGTGCAAGGATAGGTATCCTGCTGGGTGAAGCCGCACGTCAATGTACCCACTCGCCGTTTCGCGGCTACCGTCGCTTGCGCGGAGTTGTACTGGCCGATCCAAACGGAGGAAGTCGTACCGCATTCTGTCGTCCACCGTTTCGACGCCGCGTCCAAAGCTCGGATGCTCGCAGAATCTGTTTCTGTGGACTCGACCCAGCTCGCGAAGATGACCCTCATAGAGCTTTGGCGGATCAGGAACCGGTCCCCTGCTCAACCAACGCATCTGTACATAGTCGCTCAGGGTCTTAGACCACTTCGGGTCGTTAAACACAGGGCGAAACGGTTCCCTGGTCTTCGCGGCGCTATGGAGTGGAAGGTCGCCAATGCGGTAGATGCGGCGGTGAGTGATAAGAGCACTTTGCTTTGCCAAAAGGCACCCGTGCTGGTTAGGGGAGGCGCCGCTGGAGGGACAACAGAGGACGAGTCGGGACGAACCCAAACTCACCGTCCTGAAAAATGCTCTTTTGCGGCCTCCCCCTCCAGCGGACACCAATCAGAACAACACCTACCCGACACCTACGATTGACCAGTAGCTCGAAGCCCTTGTCGCAGCAAAGTGAACTGGCTCGCTAACGTGGGCGACGTCGGCGCGAAAACCATACTAGGTTGTAAGAAATAGTCAAGGCGACGACGGAGTGATGCCCGCGTCTTTGCCGAACCGTGACGACGCATTCCCGCCGCGCGCGGACGGTGGCTAGCATTGGCTTATGGCATCATAGCCATCATGCGGATCCGCGATCCTTTCTCTGCAGACGGTCTGCAGGAACACAGTCCTCGTACCGAAGTGAGTACCGGCCACGCTGCTCTGGAAAATCCTTGAGCATAAGGTAGCGATCACGAATTACCTCGAATGTGCGCTTGCCGACTGTCTTCACTACCTTCTTCGCGCTCTTGCGGATCGCTGCGAGACCGCGCGGTCGCGCTCTTGGGTTCTTCATGGCGACGGTAACTGCCTCCTCCACTCGCGCCTGCCGTGCGACTGCAGAACCGAACTTCTTGTCGATCATAAGACGGAAATGATCACGGAACGCACCTTCTGCCGAATGCCAACGGTACTCTTTCGCAGGCTCACGTTCCTTCCCGACAATGTTCAGCGCAGCTACCGCAGCGTCCCCGTCGCCTGTCGTGAGTAGCTCGTTGTAGAAGGCCGCAAACGCAAGCTCAAGGTACCAAAGGTGATTTCGTCGTTCGGTCCCACGAGTCCGAACACAGGAGCTTCTGCAGCATGCGGAAAGACTTCCTTTAGCCTCTCCCCGAAACATACGGCAAGGACCACTATGAGATTCCCGCGCGAAGCGCGATTGATCGCGGCTAGTGCTCTGGTTAAGTCTGACCAGGACACTTCCTCATCTTTGGCGAGGTGCAGGGCCGTTCCACGCTTGTTAGCGTGAATCTCAAAGTGAAGCACCGGGCGGCCATCGCGAGCTTTGGTGTCGGCCGCCACTCCTTCGAGCAGCGTGAAGAACTCGGCACGCGTGCTCGGAGTGTGGTATTCGGGCTCGAGCTCTAGTTCTGGATGCTTGTGTTGAAAAGGTATTATGACGTGGTCTATTAGGTCATGCCCGGGCTGTGTAGAGTCGGTAGTCGATTCAATGACTACGATGCGGTCGAACGTGTGCTCAGATGTATCGACATACCCAGGTTGCACTCGTTCCACTGGCCGGCTCGCTCCTATTGGCCATCGCTACCTCTCTCATTGCGATGAAGCAGCATCGCGTCGGCTTGTTCGGGATACCGGTCGCTCTGTTGTTGCCCGGACTCCTGTTTTCATCAATGACGGTGCAGGTCACCGCGGGCGAGCTTCAGAGTCATTTCAGATTCAAGTTTTGGACGAAACGCGTACCGCTTGCGAGTGTCGCGAGAGCCGAGGTGACGCAATCTGCCGCGCTGGAAGGCTGGGGCATTCGCATCACGCCGCGTGGCATGTTGTACAACGTGTGGGGCAGGAAGGCGGTAGAAGTTCGGCTTCACTCAGGGGAGCGATTTCGATTCGGAACCGACGAGCCAGGAGCGTTGACCGCTGCGATTGTTGCGAACATTGGAGTGCCGCACGCCTGACGTCAGCGCGCTCCTCGTCGCCTCCAATGCCACTATCGGACATCCTCGCTCTAAACTCAATTGACCCAGAAGTGCTCAGGGACTTAGACGTCTCCACTGATGAATTTGAACGGGGTCCGGCGATCGTCCCGACCATCCGCTCATCGCGCGCCTGACGAAGGACAACCTGCGCACGGCGCGACATCGCATGGAGATGCAGGCCAACCTCAGCGCGCTGCATCAGCGGTCTCCCGAGAAGGAGACACCGATGGTGCGCTTTCGCATCGCGGTGGCGAGTTACACGCGTGCAGTGGTCGGGGTGTTCGATGAGGACGGACCATTCATGGAGCAAGCAGTTCGAACGTCGCTGCACGATGTGATAGCTCTTGCTGACTCAAAAGACGCGAACTCGGCGACACAGGAGCAACTGCGCAAGTGGGTGGTCTCCCGCTTGGACAGCTCCGAGTCGATGCTCGGCAGGGAGTTCGGCCGAGTCGCGGCGACGCACGCCGCACTCGGAGTCGCACTGCTGGGCCCGCGCAGGGCGGGTCAGTAGAGCGTGCTGTAAGCACCATCATCTTCGGCTTCGCATGAGCACTGAAATACCCACTGTCGCGGACGTCGCGCGCATCGCCGAGATGCGCGACCGCGTACTCCGCAACCTGGAGATCACCGAGTGCTACGCGCAGCTGTCGGATGCGATGCGCGTGCGCACGGGTGGCGACGCCAACTGGTGCACATTCGCGACGTGGGCGTCGCGACAGGCGGGAGTGACAATACGCGGCGAAGACCTGCTCGACGGCTTCAAGCGTCGTGTCGGAGCGGCAGCGGGTCTGTTCGCTCCGTGGCAGGCGATCAATCGATGGCTGCTGCGGAAGGGACTGTATGCTCCGGAATCGACACTCGGCCGCCTCGTGGCGGTGATCCACACGCCGTTCGACGTCTTCGAACATTCGAGCGAGCAGGTGGCGATCGGTAACAGGATGGTCTTCGAGGAGATCGCGCGCGAGTTCGCGCGCTTTCTCGCGACGGTACCTGCGGATGCGGAGATCGACGCGGAGGCCTTTCGCGAATTCGCGGCTGGATTGAAGGCCGGGTCGCCGCCCGACGGGCAGGATTTCCTGCGTGAAGCGTTCTCGTACTACCAGCAGCTACGACACGAAACCGACGTCCCGACGCGAGCGGCCCTGCAGCTGCTGGCAAATCTCCTCATTGGGTTGCACGAACAGACACGCCTTCAACCGCAGATTATCGCCGCAGTCGAAACGCCGGTCACGACGGCCGAGGAGCTCGGACAACGCGTCCTGCTGGTCCTTTTTCCTGGTGCAGGGCAGTGGCCGCACGTTGCGCGGCGATCACTGTGCACGATGGTGGGCTGGATCGCGAAGGGTGTACGGCGCGGCGCCATCATCCTGACGCGCGAGACGGTCACCGAATCCATGATGGTCCTTGGCCTTCCGAACGCCGTGCTCGCGCTCGGCCGCAATCTCGACGCGCCTATTCCGTCGACGTTCGTTCCCGTGTCGCAGTCGATGTTGCGTCGCTTTCTCGAGGAACACGATCTTTGCGGCGACGGCACCGGCGAATGCGGGGCCGCGGATTGGGGCGACCTGCCGCAGCGCATGCACTACATCGTCCATCTCTTTCGCGCGTTCGCCCACGAGCACACGCTGTTCGACCTTCCGTTCACTGCCGAACAGGTCGAGCAGTTCCGCTCGGGCGTCGTCCCGGACGGGCGTCTGTCGTCGTAATTGCGCCAGGCTCAGGGCGTCGGCACGCTCGATGATCCCCTTGTACGCATCGATTCCGCTCGGGGCGCGTTCAGTCTTCAATTGCCCCAGACAGCCTCAAGCGGCTGGACGTCTAGCAGCGTGATATGTGAGCCGGGCTGCAGGCGGTCGACGAAAACCGCGAGGTTCTCTCCCTTGCCTGTCGCAGAGGGGTATCGGATCGCTTCAAACGTCCGCCGCACCTCACGCGCCGCAGCTTGGCACGGGCCGAGTTCGTCCGCATTCACCGCCGCGGGCGCGATTGCCCAAGCAGCACATTCTGTTGGGTCTCGGAGGTCCGCCACCCGGCGAAGATGCAGCGCCAGGGTGATTAGGATTCGCCCCGTTGCGATATCCTCCGGGCGATCCGTGCCCAAGAGCTTCTGATACGTGCGTCGGAGTTCTTGTACCGGCGTTTCGGCATCGAGGGAGAGATACACCGCCCCGAACTCGCCCATCACGTTGAAGCGGTTCTGGTCAGTGCCCATGCTGCCTGCGAGCGTGGCTCGGAGGTATGCCTGCAGATCAGTCTCTACGTCGTGCCGGTACTTGTCTTTCGCTTCCGGAACGCAGGGCCGACGTACGCTACGATATTGAGGGGGCCGTTCTCATCACGCGGGCCTTCTGCCGCGTCGTCGTGCAGCACGCTAGCTGAGCATTCCGTTATTTACATTGACCAGCAGCCCAGTCACGCGCTCAATCTTCCCCTGTAGCAGCGCCTGCAGAGGGGTGAGACCGCCGAAGCCGGCAGGCGTCGATTCGTTGAGCCACCGGCGGGCTGCATCGAGCGAGCTGAATGCGTCTCGGAGCTCTACGTAGAACTCCTGAAGCGCCGCAAGCCGGCGTCGATACACTTTCCGCGGTCCGCTCGGGGTGGTCCCACTCAACCAGCGGTGAAGCGTACTCTCATCAGCACCAATGATGGTCGCGATCTGCTTGAGCTGCACGCCGAGGTCTTCATGCACCTGTTCGACGATCTGGAGGTCTGCGGTCAGGGTAGCCATCGGTTCACGGGGCTGGTGTGAGGTCCTCTTGGAGGATACCATGTTCGACTTGCAAATGCA
>JBDTMO010000430.1:0-5244 GCA_039934235.1 bacterium
GTGCGCGTTTCCGTCGAGCGGAACGTGTGGGTCGATACGACGCGGTTCTCGACGATGAGGTCGAACGTCCCCGGTGTGTCGCTGCCGAGGAATGTGCAGCCGATCGTGACCTCGGTGTCGTCGAAGACGGTGAGTGCGTAGCGCATCCAGCTGCGCGTCTGGCGGAACGTGCGGCCTTGGGAAGCCCCAGTCGTGACGTTCTCGCCGGCGTAGGCGTGCTCTTGTTCGCTGCGGAGATCACCGATGGTGACGCGGTCAACAATGCGACGATCGGGACGCGCAGCGATCGTCGCGCCAAGGCAGATGGTGAGGAGGAGAAGACGTGTGGCGCGCATCGATCAATGATGGCGGCGCGTAGGGTCCCGAGCCAGTGGCGAGGACCGGCCTTCCCCAGCGGTGTGCGCCGAGCGTACGCTTCGTTCACTATGTGGAGTCCTCAATGGCACACGCCGCGCGGGTGGACGTCATGCTGATGACGGCCGAAGAGTTTCTGGAGTATCCGTACGAGGACGGCAAAGCGGAGCTCGTCCGCGGTGAGCTGCGCTTGACGCCGCCGGCGGGTGGTCGCCATGGTCGCGCCGGCACCAACCTCGTTGTGCTGCTTGCTGTCTATCTCAAGGGGCGCAAGCTCGGCTCTGTGTTTGGCGGCGGCGTAGGCTACGAACTTCAAGAACTCCCGCGCACGGTGCGCGTTCCCGACGCCTCGTTTGTGCGCGTCGGCCGGCTGCCGGCCGAGGGCATCGGAGAAGGGTTGCTGAGACTCGCGCCAGACCTGGCAATCGAAGTGTTGTCGCCCAGTGAGTCGGCATCAGCGCTCGAGGAAAAGCTCGACGACTACCGTTCGTGCGGGACGCCGTTGATCTGGGTAGTAGATCCAGTGCGGCGCACGGTGATGATCGTTGCGAGCGATGCGCCCGTGCGATGGCTACGCGAATCCGACATGCTCGACGCGGCGAACGTCATTCCCGGCTTCACGTGTGCGGTGGAGGAGTTGTTCGAAGGCATCGCGAGGTAACGGACGGCTCAGGGGAGGCGATAGCCCTTTGCGTCGTCGTCGAGGGTGAGCGGCAGAACTGCGCAGCAGCGTCACAGTCGCATTGAGCCCACTCGGTTGTATATTCGCCTCGTCGGACGCCTCGCCCCGCACATGGATCACCCATCATGAATATCGCCCTCGTGGCTCTCATTTCGGCGGCCGTCGCGCACGCGCCGATCGAGCCGTACAGCGGTCGCCATGGACAGTTGCACGTTCGCGTGCCGCGCCTCGAGCTCGACGCCGTTATCGACGGCACGATGGACGATCCGGCATGGGCGCAGGCGGCGCTGCTGACGGGATTTTCGCAGTTCTCGCCGCAAGATGGCATCCCTGCCACCGACTCCACGGAAGTGTTCGTTTGGTACTCGCCGTCGGCGGTCTATTTCGGCATTCGCGCGTACGAGGCGCATGGTGCCGTGCATGCCAGCCACGCGGACCGCGACAAGATCGGCGCCGACGACAACATCCAGATTTTCCTCGGCACCTTTCACGATCGCCGTCAGGCATTCGTGTTTGGCGTCAATCCATTTGGCGTGCAGCTCGACGGCACGATGGTCGAACGCGGCCAGTCGCAATCCGCGAGCTGGAGCGGCGCACTCGCCGCGCGCGTCGCCCCCGATCTCAATCAGGATTTCGTCTTTACATCAAAGGGGCGCCTGACGGAGTACGGCTACGAAGTAGAAGTCCGCATTCCGTTCAAGAGCCTCAAGTACCAATCCGCCGACGACCAGCAATGGGACTTCAACATCGTCCGCGACATCCAGCACTCCGGATCCGAAGACAGCTGGGTACCGGCAAAACGCGGCAATCCTTCGTTCCTCGGTCAGGCTGGCTCGCTGGACGGATTGCACGGGCTTGCACGCGCATTGGTGCTCGACGTCAATCCCGTGCTCACGCAGAAGAGCGTCGGTGCGCCCGGCACGCTCGCGGCGCCAGGATGGACATACGATCGTGGCAAGCCCCAAGTGGGCGCGAGCGCGCGCTGGGGCATCACGAACAATCTCATGTTGAGCGGTACGGCGCATCCCGACTTCGCTGAAGTAGAATCGGACGCGGGACGCATCGTGCTCGATCCACGCAACGCCCTCTTCTTTCCCGAGAAGCGTCCCTTCTTTCTCGACGGCGCTGAGCAGTTCAACGTACCTGGCGGTCTCGTTTACACGCGACGCATCGTGGAACCCGTGGCAGCGGTGAAGCTGAGCGGCAAGGCGGTGGGCACCACGATCGGCTTGCTATCCGCGGTGGACGATCCGTCACTCTCGCCATCTGGGCACGACAACGCGTACTACAACATCCTGCGTCTTCAGCGCGACATCGGAGGACAATCGCGACTCGGAGCCGTGCTCACCGATCGTGAACTCGGTGGCAGCTATAACCGGCTCGCGGATGTCGACAGCCGGCTCGTCTTCGGAGGGTTGTACAGCGCGAACCTTCAGTATGCCAACAGCACGACGCGGCAAGGCACCACCAACCTCGATGGCTCGCTCTGGAACGTGAACCTCAACCGGACCGGCAAGAACTACGGCGCGCGCTATCAGTTCAGCGGCACGACGCCCGGCTTTCGCGCGCAGAGCGGCTTCATCTCGCGCACCGGGATCACGAAGGGCACAATCGATAACCACTGGACAGTCTTCGGTGACCGCGGCTCGGCGGTGGACAACGTCACGCTCACGCTCGTGGCCGACAACACCTGGCAGACGACGAACTTCCAGCGTCGTGGTGATGCGCAGGACAAGAAGTATCACGTGAGCGTGAGCAGCACGTTGCGCGGCGGATGGTCTGTCGGGACGGCAGTCTACTGGGAAACGTTCGGCTTCGACGACCAACTCTACGCCCCATACCGGATCGAGCGCACCATTGGCGCGGTCGTCGACACGATTCCCTTCGTGGGCACGCCGCGCATCCCGAATCGCGATTACGTGTTCACGCTCAACACGCCAAAGTTTTCCAAGTTCAGCGGAACGCTGCTTTACGTGGGCGGTCAGGACGAGAACTTCTTCGAGTGGGCACAGGCCGACATTCACTACGTCTCGGCCACGTTGAGTCTTCGTCCAACGGCTCGCCTGCGCATCGACGGTTCGTTCGATGGCCAGGACTACTGGCGGCGCACCGATCACACCATGGTGGGTCGCACGTACATTCCGCGCGTGAAGGTGGAGTACCAGGTCACGCCGGCGGTGTTCCTGCGTGCAGTTGGTGAGTTGGATGCGTCCGAGAACGACGACCTACGCGATGAGTCGCGCACCGGATTTCCGCTCATCATCAATGGCAAGCGGGCCTTGGCGGCGAGAAGTCACAGCTTCATCGGCGACCTGCTGTTCTCGTACCAGCCGGTACCCGGCACGGTGATCTTCGCTGGCTATGGTGGCGAGGCGGATGGACTACCCGATCCGAGAAGCCGCTTCCTCTACCAGCCACTCATTCGCAACTCGGATCACTTCTTCTTCAAGTTCAGTCGCCTGTTCCGCGTTTAGGACACCATGGCCGGCGTCTTCACCTCGGGCAACAATGCCCATCCGCCATTTCCATCGATCGCAGTAGGCACCGCGTCGATGCGTATCACTTTCGAATGATCGCGTTGAGAGCGATGCGCCGGTGCGATGGCTGCGCGATGGAGACACGCTCGACGGAGCGGGCGTCATTCCCGGCTTCACGGGCGCGGTCGAAGAGTTGTTCGAATGCATCGCGAGGTAGCGGACGGCTCAGGGAAGGCGGTATCCCTTTGCGTCGTCGTCGAGCACGAGCACCCAGTCCTGCCCGTAACCGCTGCGCGGCGGTGTGAAGAGCCGAGTGCCCGTGTTCTCCACCGTGCCCGCCGCCTCGACTTTGCCAGTACGCGGGTCGAACCACGATGCGCGTAACGTCGCTCCGGCAATTTTCCCTAAACGAACCGTGAATGGCTTACCCGCAGCGCTGTAGACGAATGCGTAATCCGCGCCGCGGATAGCTTCCACACGTTCTGCGGGCGTGAGATCGCCATCAATCACGAGCGATTGGTCAGGAACGCGCGACTGTGGCGGCCGAGATTCCATCAAGCGGCGCACATATGTCATCTGGTTCGCGCCAGGGAGCTCGAGCGCCGCTTGCCACGTCATGTGTGGCCCATTCACGGGCTCGCGGCCCGGGGCGAAGAACTGCCAGATGTCGTGGCACCCATACGTGTGACCGAAGGCGCCCGCGAAGAGATGGAGGTACGCGGACTTGCGGACGTCGTACGCGCTCGATGTGCCGAGGTCCGCCGCGTTGAAGCAGACGGGATGGTCCTCATAGATGGGCTCACCATCCAATACCGGCTTGGCGGGCAGACGATCGTACGCCGCGCGAATGCGGTCGTACGTGTTTCCGTCGCGGCAATGTCCCGTCTGGAACATGTTGACGTCGAGCCACGCGTCATCGTGAAACCATTCGCCCGAGCCGGTGCGATTTGGTGCGGGATGAAACGTCATGAGCGCGTTATCCGCACCGCCCACGCCTTCCGTAATTCCCGCGGCCATCGCGCGCCACACCTCGGCGTCCGCACTAGCGGGTCGCGGATTGCGGTCGCCGCCAAGAATCCAGATGACGTTCGCGCGGTTGCGGTAGCGCATGCCGAGCCAGCGGCCGTACACGCGCGCATTCGCGGGTGTGAATACTTCAGGGCCGACGCCCCACGAGTTCCTGTAGACCTTGTCACCCCACGTGGGCAGCAATCCGACATGCAGTCCGAGCACAGCTGCCTTGTCGAGTATGTAATCGACATGGCGGAAGTACGCGTCGTTCGGCTGCGTAGGGTCGCCGTTGCGGAGTGGAAGGTCGCCGTACGCATTCGGCACCGTCAGTCCGCTGAACTCGCCGAGCGCGACGGTCTGGATCACCGTGAATCCCTGCTGTGCGCGACGCTGGAGGTACATGTCCGCATCTTCGCGCGTGAGGCGATGGATCAGCTCCCAGCCGGTGTCACCGAGCCAGAAGAACGGCCGACCGCCAGTGGTCGTGATTCGGTGTCCGTCGTCGCTGACGCGAAGGTCGGACTGCGCGCGCACTGCCGGTGCCACGAGCAGCACTACCGCGAACAACAGGCGCCAGTACAAGTGGGATTGCGGCACGTGTGAGTAGAAGGGCTGTGAGTGCAGAACACTGGGATTCGACTAAGTGCTGTTGTTCGGAAGTTGGGTGACGTATTCAGGAGCGGAGCTGGTGACGGAACTCCGCTGTTTCTTGGATGTTAC
>JBDTMO010000431.1:0-5235 GCA_039934235.1 bacterium
GTCGACGAGCAGGCCGGACTGGTCTTCTTCGTCATGGCCTACATCAGCGGCGACAACCTCGCGAAGCGGCTGCATGAGCGCGGCGTACTGACCACGGACGAGACGCGCAAGATTCTCCGTGACGTGGCTGACGCACTCGCTTACGCACATGAATGCGGCGTGGTGCATCGCGACATCAAGCCTGACAACATCCTGCTCGACGCAGTAACTGGCCGCCCGATGGTCACCGACTTCGGTATCGCGCGGGCGATGGACAGTGGTGGGGACAGCCGTCTCACGGCGACCGGAATGGCGATCGGCACGCCAGCTTATATGTCGCCAGAGCAGGCGGCCGGAGACCGCCAGATCGACGGACGAAGTGATCTGTACTCGCTGGGTATCCTCGGATATCAAATGCTCACCGGCGAGCCGCCATTCACGGCGGGCAGTACGCCGGCGATGCTGGTGAAGCACATTTCCGAGCGGCCGATTCCGGTGCAGCAACGCCGCGCGGACGTTCCAGCGGATCTCGCGAACTCAGTCATGATGCTGCTGGAGAAGGATCCAGCGCATCGATACCAGAAGGCGTCTGATCTCGTGACGGCGCTTGATTCGCGCACGTCGCTCGCGCAACGCGCACCAGAGCTGCCGCCGCTGGCGTCGGCGCAAAACCCGCGCGCCACGGACTACCCGCCGCGTGCAGGCGACTACCCAGTGCGCGGAAACGACTACGCGCCGTCGCTCGCTGACCGGTCGTACCAGCAGCCGTCCTATCCGCAAGGCAACCGCGCCTCGCTTGAGCATCACCAGCCAACCGGCGACGACCTGCGCCGTTGGGAGGCGCCACCCGTCGTCGCGTTCCGCCGAAAGATCGCGCCGTATCTATTCGTCAACGGCGTGATTGTGCTTTTCGCGGTGGTGGGCAGCAAGGATTTGCTCTCGCTCTCCGTACTCTGGAGCATTTACATCGCATTCAAGTACGCGAAGCTGTGGAGCGAGGGATACGATTGGCGCGATGTCTTCAAGCAACCGCGTGACCGCGAAGTGATGGAGGTCATCGAGGAGGCTGCCGAATGGATGCGCGCGATTTTCGATCCGCGTGCGCGCGCGCGCCTGCGGGTGCAACGTGAGCAGCGGAAGCTCGCTGCCCGCATGGCGCCGCCGATCATCGGCAACAGGAGCGTTGGTCCGTCGTTCTCAGCGCCTATTGCGGATGGTGCACTTGCAGATCGCGTACGGCAGGCATTCTCCGATCGCGACGAGATATTCCGGCGCATGGACTCGCTTGGTACCGCACTTCCAGCGAGCCAGCGCGAAGAAGTGTCGCGTTCGGCGATGGCTCTTGCCGACAAAGTGCAGTCACTGGCGATGGCGCTCGACGAAACAGCGCGCATGGACGTGCGGTCAGCGCGATCGCAGCTCGAGGCCGAGATCAGCACGCTCGAGAACGCGGCGAATCCACTCGAGCGTGGAAGCGAGGACCGCGTGCGCAGGCTCGCGTACCTCAAGCGTCAGCGGCGCGCGCTCGTCGATGCCGACCAGCGGCGTGAAAGTCTTGCCGGCAAGATCGACACATGTGCGCTCGCGCTCCAGAACATGCGCTTTGACCTGATGCGGCTTGGCGCCAGCCCGCAAATGCATCAGCACATTACCGGATTGGCGAACCAGGCGATGCGTCTCGCCGAGAACGTCGACGAAGCGATGTTCGTCGCTGATGAGATCGGCCGCCTGGGCCGCACGACGCCGAATCCCAAGCGTGCGCCGGAGCGAGGGTGACAGATCCACTGCTCGACCGCCTGATGGTCGCGGTCGGGACGCAGTATCTCGTCGACGCGGAGATCGGGCGGGGCGGGATGGCCGTCGTCTACCGCGCAACGGATCTGCGCCTCAATCGGCGCGTGGCGATCAAGGTGCTCCCGCCGGAACTCGCCTTCAACGCCGATGTCCGCGAGCGCTTCCTGCGCGAAGCGCAGACGGCGGCGCAGCTCTCGCACCCGAGTATCGTGCCGATCTACACGGTGGACGAGCGCGAAGGCATCGTCTACTTCGTGATGGCGCTGGTGGATGGGGAGAGTCTCGCCGAACGCCTCGTGCGCGAGACGCGGCTACCGATCAGCGAAGCGCGGCGGTTGCTTGCGGGTGTCGCGGACGCGCTGGCGTACGCGCATGAGCAGGGCGTCGTTCATCGGGACGTAAAGCCGGACAACATCATGCTGGACCGCACAACGGGACGTCCAATGGTGACGGACTTCGGCATCGCGCGCGCGGCACAGGGTGATACGCGACTCACCGTCACCGGAGTGGCCATCGGCACCCCCGCGTATATGTCGCCGGAGCAGGCACTGGGCGAACGCGAGCTGGACGGACGGAGCGACATCTATTCGCTGGGCGTAATCGGTTATCAACTGCTCGCAGGCGAGACACCGTTCAAGGCGTCGAACACGCCGGCGATGCTCGTGAAGCATGTGTCGGAGACGCCACGTCCGCTCGCGATGCTGCGCCCCGATGTACCGTCTGGGCTGGCACATGCGATCGCGCGCGCGTTGGCGAAGAAGCAGGAAGATCGCTGGGCCGATGCCGCCGCATTTCGCGAGGCGATTCTGGACACGCGCGATGCGCCTGCGCCTCCGCCGAGCGTGGCGCAACCCTGGCCAGGGTCCGCGCCAGCTGAACCGGCGCCGAATCGATACAACGAGACGCCGCCGCTGCTGCCGCGCAATGATCGGCTTTGGGTTGAGCCGATGCGTCCGCCCGCGATGAGCTGGACGCCCCAGATGCCCCCCATGCCTCCGATGCCGGCGGCGCCGGTGTGGGGGAGCCGGTCTGATTGGCGGGATTGGAAGAAAGCGCGCAAGCGTTGGGACCTCGAGCAACGCCGCCGCAGCCGTGCTGTCTCGCGGGACGACGACTCGCACGATGCGGAACTCACCGTCGACGAGCAACTGGTTCGATTCCGTCGCAAGGCGATCGGTACCGTGGGCACGGTCGCCACGCTCGCCACGGTAAATGTGCTGACGTCGCCGCACTTCATGTGGTTCCTTTTTCCCACTGCGTTCATGGTGCTGGGCATCATGTCGCGAGCAGGGAAGCTGTGGGCCGACGGCGTACCGATCAAACGCTTCTTCACGCGCGGTAACACAGGCACCGGCTCGGCCTCAGCGCCGAGCTTTCCGCGCGTATCACTTGCCGAGGCGGCGCAGCGACTTGCGACGGCCGAGGTGCTTGACGGCCCCTATGGTGAGATGGTGCGGCGTGCCGCAGCCGATCACGTGGCTGTTCGTGATACGCTCGCGCGCTTGCCTGAGTCGGAGCGCAGCATGATTCCTGACGTTGCTCCGACCGTCGACGCGTTGGCCGAGCGTGTTGGCGCGCTCGCGACGACGTTGCACCGCCTCGACGCGGATGTCGGTGGATCATCGCTTTCGTCGCTCGAAGCGCGGCTCGCTGCGCTCAATGCGGAAGCGCGCGGATCTCCGACGCCCGAGCAGGAACGCCGTATCGCGTTGCTGGAGCGACAACGGGCATCGCTTGGCGAGCTCACTGAACGTCGCTCGGTGTTGGCGTCCCAGCTCGAGAGCGCGGGGCTCGCGCTGCAGAATCTCCGTCTTGATTTACTGAAGTTGAGATCATCCGGATTGGAGAGCGCGATGTCTGATGTGGCGAGTGCGACGCAAGAGGCCCGCGCGCTCTCGCGAGAAATCGGCAACGCGGTCGATGCGGTGAGAGAAGTCAGACGGCTTTAATTCGCCATGCGTAAATCTCGCGCGAGCTTTTTCGCGATCGTGCTCCTCGTGATGGTCGGAAAGCCTGCCAGCGCTCAAGACAGCGCGAAGGCACCACCGGTGCAATCGCGGCCCGACGTCGTGCGCGGACTGTACGTCAATCGATGGGCCGTGCTCGGCCAGAAAATGTGGGACCTGATTGACGTCGCGCGCACAACTGAGGTGAACGCGCTCGTTCTCGACGTAAAGGATGATCGTGGCTATGTGCTCTATCGATCAACCGTCCCGCTCGCGCACGAGATTGGCGCCGACACAGTGATGCCGGTGTCGGCGGCGCGCATGCGAGCCATCCTCGACACGATGCGAGCAAACGGGATCTTCCCCATCGCGCGCATCGTCGTCGCCAAGGATCCGCTACTCGCCGACGCGAAGCACGAATGGGCGGTACAACGGCGGAAAGATGGAAAGCCCTGGCTCGACAAGAATGGAAATCCCTGGCTCGATCCGCATCAGCGGGGCGTGTGGGCGTACGCGGCCGACCTGGCCGACGAGGCTGTGCGATTGGGTTTCGCGGAAGTGCAGTTCGACTACGTGCGATTCCCGGACGAGCAGCGGCTCGTGCGCGAGTCGCAGTTCCCGCTCGCCAAAGGTCGGAAGCGCGAGCAAGTCATTCGCGAACAACTTGGGTACCTCAAGCAGCGCCTCGCTCCGCTTGGCGTGCCAATGGCCATCGACGTGTTCGGGCTAACCACGACGGACACCACTGACATGGGGATCGGCCAACGGTGGGAGCGTTTCGCGGATCTGGCGGACGTCGTGCTGCCAATGACGTATCCATCGCACTACTCGCAGGGCATGTACGACATTCAGGATCCCAATGCGCATCCGTACGAGATCATCGATCATGCGCTGCGCGACGCCAGGCAACGGAATGAAAAGGTTGCACACCCGCCGCTCGTCGTGCCCTGGTACCAGGACTTCACACTCGGCGCGCCGCGTTACGGCGTTCCGCAGATTCGCGCGCAGATGCAGGCGGGCTATGACAACGGAATTCGCAGCTGGATGCTGTGGAATGCCGGGAGCAACTATACGCGAGCGGCGCTGCGGCCGGAGATCCTGAGCGCATCTGAGGAGAGAGGACCGCCGAGAAAGCGGTAACAACGGCACGTGCAGGTCCTTCGCTGCTTCAGGACGACAAGGGCCTTGTTAGCAAGGCCCCGAGGATCTCCGCAACTTCTCGTGGCTCCTCCTCGGGCGTAAAATGTCGTGCGCCGGAAAGGATATCGATCGTCGCATTGGGCATTGTCCTGGCCAAGCGCCTGCCAAGCGACATTGGGAGAAACGGATCATGCGAGCCCCAAACGATCGCGGTTGGCATGAGCACATCGGGCAACCGAGCCGCGAGTGCTTCGGTCTCTCGAGCATCGAGCGCGGCCAGATGGTCCAGAAATACGGTGCGGCCTTCGTCGCTGTTAAATGGCCGTTGATACTTGTCGATTGAGTGGGTGGCGTGAATCGCGTCGTAATAACCACG
>JBDTMO010000432.1:0-5233 GCA_039934235.1 bacterium
ATGGCGGCGTCTCCGCGGCGCCTACATGCGCGATCCGCAGGATGAGATCTTCGCCGTCAAGAAGAACGCGGAGATTCTGCAGCTCGAGCGAACGGGAAAAACGTTCATCCTTCGCATCGCGAACGCCGGCGAGCCCCTGCAGGAAGTCGGCAGGACTGACGCGATCGACATGCCCGACGATGCGCTCGCTGGCCTGTTTCTCTGCAGCCACAATCCCGCCGTGCAGGAAGAGGGGATCGCGTGGAACGTGCGCATGGAGAAGACGGTGCCGGACACGCACAACGGCTATCGCGATGGCATCCTTGCGAGTCGGCTCGAGCTGATGGACGTGGCGGATGGGAAACGGCGAATCATCCACCAGGACTCGGGGCGGTTCGAGGCGCCCAACTGGATGCCCGACGGCAAGCGCCTCCTCTTCAACCAGGGCGGAGCGCTCTACACGATTCCCGTTGGAGGAGGCGTACCGGAAAAGCTCAACACCGGCGGCGTGCTCCGGAACAACAACGACCACGTCATTTCGTTCAATGGGAAGATGTTGGCGGTGAGCAGCGCTCGCAGCGGCATGCCCGGTGGCGGCTCCACGGTCTATGTGCTTCCGTTGGCCGGCGGCGAGCCGACGCTCGTGACGGACAGCACACCATCATACGCGCACGGCTGGGCGCGCAACGGAAAGGAGGTTGTCTATACTGCCCAGCGCGCAAGCCGTGGCACCGCTTACAACATCTACCGGAAGCCCATCGACGGTGGCCCCGAGGTGCAGTTGACCTTCAACACATCGGGGCTTACGGATGGTCCCGAGTATTCTCCGGACGGAAAATACATCTACTACAACGCGAACCAGACCGGCACGATGCAGGTCTGGCGGATGAAGCCGGACGGCAGCGGCAACGAGCAACTGACGTTCGACGAATACAACAACTGGTTTCCGCACATCTCGCCGGACGGAAAATGGATGGTCATTATTTCCTTCCCGCCCACTGTCGATCCGGGTGACCATCCGTTCTACAAGCGCGTGATGTTGCGGCTTCTGCCTGTCGCGGGCGGCGCGCCGCGCGTCATCGCCTACCTCTACGGCGGTCAGGGCACCATCAATACGCCATCGTGGAGCCCCGATAGCAAACGCATTGCGTTCGTCAGCAACAGCGGCGCGCTACCGCGTTAGGGCGTCACTGCACCGGGATCGTCTTGTTCAGCGTGATGTCGGCAGAGGAGCTTCCGGCCATCACGCTGATCTGGTCCGGTTCCCGAAGCATGCGACGAGCGCCAAATAACCTACCGATTCTTGACCGCGACGGCGAACGTGGCGCAGTGCGAACGAACAGGGCAGACCTCGCAACGCGCCACGCGCGCGGTGCAGACGAGGGCGCCAAGCTCCATCAATGCCTGGTTGTGCGTCCATGTCGCCTTACCCGTCCGAGGCAGAATCGCCTTGGCGATTGCCCACAGTTGCTTCTGCCCGCTCGACGACTTGATCGTGAGCGAGGGAGCGAACACGCGCTTCAGTACACGCGCGACGTTCGTATCGACAAGCTCCGCGCGCCGTTCATACGCGAAGGAGCTCACTGCGCCCGCCGTGTACGCCCCGACGCCTGGTAACGCGCGCAGGTCTGCCGCGTCGGGAGGAAGCGTCGCGCCCAAGTCTCGTGCACGATCGGTGACCACCCTTGCGAGTGCGTGCAGATTGCGCGCGCGAGCGTAGTAGCCGAGCCCGGACCACGCTTCAGTCACGCGCTTTGGGCGCGCGCGCGCGATGTCATGCAACGTCGGAAACATGTCGAGGAATTCACCATACTTCGGCACGACGCGCGACACCTGCGTCTGCTGCAGCATGACTTCCGAGACCAGGATGTGATACGGATCGCGCGTCTTGCGCCACGGCAAGTCGCGGCCATTCGCGCGAAACCAACGGCGCAGTGCGGTGCTGAACCTCCGTGCTCTCGCCGGATCGATTGTCATTCCGAGTGAAGCGCGTAGCGCGAAGTCGAGGAATCTTCACGTCGGCCAGCGCTCGAGCGTGCGGATTCTTCGACTCGCTGCGCTCGCTCAGAATGACAACAGGTCACTGCGGCGTCCACGACGGCGCAGATGTAAAGAGGCCGTCGACAAAACCAATCCGATGCGCAAGAAAAAGCCCGAACGCAATACTTGCCACACCCGACGCAATGCGCAGCGTTCGATTCAATCCCGTAAACCGATGCGTTGCCAGAAGTGAAGGCGCAGCAATCGACGCCGTGATGAGCAGCATGCCCACAATCGTGCCCATGCCAAACACGCCGAGATACGCGAGCGCCCAGATGGGATTGGGGATGAGCGCGACCTGCGGCAACGTCGCGACTGCCGCGGAACCCGCGAGGCCGTGGATGAAGCCGACCGTCAGCGGACGTGCCGTGCTATCAGCCACTCGGCGTTCGCCGCCAGCGAGCGTCAACAGCCCGAGGACGATCAGCATCACGGCGACGGCGAACTCCAATGTGAGCCCGACGCGCGGCGGAATCGACGAGAGCTGCACCTTGAGCACGATGATCGCGCCGCCGACGAGAAAGATCGTCGCCGTGTGACCCACGCCCCACAGCGCACCCGTGCGTGCGGCGCGCGCGAGCGACTTCTGCTGCGACACGATCGTCGTGATGGCCACAACGTGGTCGGGATCGGTCGCATGACGCATCCCCAGCAAAAAGCCGAGCACCGCGACGGAGACGAGTGCGGTCAACATGCGTCGTCACCATTCATCATCACGGTACGCACCTCCAGACATTTCATCGCGCGGGCTCTTTGCACATTCCAGCGACACAATCTAATCTCCTTGCACCATGTCTGAACCCACTCCTATCACACTCGGCGGCGTGCAGCACGCGCGCGCGCGACTCGCGCCCTTCCTCGCGCCGACTCCGTTTCGGCAGTATCCCACGTTCGAGTCCGTGCTGCCGGGCATCGCGCTCTACGTAAAGCACGAGAACGTGCAGCCCACCGGCTCGTTCAAGGTTCGCAATGGACTCTCGACGCTGACGGCGCTTGATGAGGGCCAGCGCACACGCGGCGTCGTTGGCGCGTCCACTGGCAACCACGGCCTTGGACTCTCGTACGCCGGTCGCCAACTCGGTGTCGGCGTCACCATTTGCGTGCCGGTGGGGAACAACCCCGAAAAGAACGCGGCCATGCGCGCGTGGGGCGGCACCCTCGTCGAAGAGGGTGCGGACTACGACGATGCCGCGGCCGTCGCCCAGCGGCTCGTCGAAACGCGCGGGCTCACCCTCGCGCACTCGACGAACAACGTGAACGTGCTCACCGGCGCCGGCACGATGACGTTGGAGATCCTCGAGCAGTGCCCGGATCTCGACGTCCTGCTGATCGCGGTTGGCGGTGGCTCGCAGGCCGTTGGTGCGATCACGGTGGCGCGAGCGCTGCGTCCGGACCTTCGCATCATTGGTGTGCAGGCAGAAGGCGCGCCGGCGTTTTACGACAGCTGGCTCGCACGAGAGCCGCGCACGACGTCACGCGTCAACACAATTGCGGAAGGCGTCGCCACACGGCAGACGTATGCGCTGACATTTTCCGCACTGCTGGGCGGACTGGCCGATGTCGTCACGGTGTCGGACGCCGAAATCGCGGAAGCGGTCCGACTGATCCTCTCGGCGACGCATCATCTCGTGGAAGGCGCGGGCGCGATGGGTATCGCCGCCGCGATCGAGCTGCGTGATCAGCTGCGCGGCCAGAACGTCGGCGTGGTGTTCTGCGGCGGCAACATGGACACGGGCATGTTGCGTCGAATCCTGAATCGCGAGTTGTAAACTGAGGTGCAGATCCTTCGAGTCGCTTCGCTCCCTCAGGATGACAAGACTACGACACCTTGCGCGTCCTTCGCATGACCCGCTACGACACCTTGCGTGTTTTCCGCTTCAGGAAATCCATCAGGATGAACTGGCCGAGCGTCATCGTGGTCGTAAAGTAGGCTTTGCCGCGACTGATTTCGCTCATGCGCTTCACGAACTCCACGAGCGCGCGGTCGCGGGCGAGCATGAAGGTGTTGATCATGATCCCCGATTTCCGGCACGCCGCAACTTCCTGCAACGTCTTCTCGATGACGGTGACGTCCAGGCCAAATGAATTCTTGTAGATCTGGCCGTCCGGCATGGTGAGCGCCGAGGGCTTGCCGTCCGTGATCATGATGATCTGGCGCATGTCCTTCTTCTGCGCCATGAGCAGGCGTCGCGCGAGCTTGAGGCCCTCAGCCGTGTTCGTGTGATACGGACCCACCTGCGCACTCGCGAGCGTGGCGAGTGGAATTTCCTCGGCAGAGTCGTGAAACAGCACGACCTTGATGGAGTCACCGGGAAACTGCGTGCGAATCAGGTGCGTCAGCGCGAGCGCAACTTTCTTCGCCGGCGTAAAGCGGTCTTCGCCGTACAGGATCATCGAATGCGAGCAGTCCAGCATCAAGACCGTCGCGCAGCTGGAGCGATACTCCGCTTGCCGCACCATGAGGTCGCTGTACTCGAGATCCATCGGCACCGTGATGTCGCCAGTGCGCATCATGGAATTCTTCAGCGTCTCGTTGACGTCGATGTTCAGCACGTCGCCAAACTCGTATGCCTTGCTCCAGCCATCGGCTTCGATGCCCGTGGCCAGATACGGCGTGTCGTGGCTGCCGAAGCTTGACTTGCCGAGCGAACCGAGGAGGCCCCGCAGGGTCTTGTAGCCGAGGAAGTCGATGCCCTTGTTGGTGAGGTTGAAGTTCACGTCGCGCGACGCAGCGTGCGCCATCGAACCCTTGCCTTCGAGCGGCTGGTGTCCGGCGGGCATTTGCGGTGGCGTCTCGAGGTTGAGATACCCTTCCTTGATGAGACGCTGCACGAGGTCGTCGAGCAGCTTGGCGAGTTTCGCCTGCGCTTCTTCGTCGCCGTCGCCGCGCAACGCCTCGAGCATCTCTGGCGTGAACTGGCCACTCTCCATGAGTGCTTCGAGAATGGCTTGCTTCAACGACTCGAGAGTGCGATCGCCGGGCTCGTCGAAGCCCATGCCGTAATAGGGCTGACCGTCGCCGCCCGCGAAGCCTGATTGCAGGAGAAAATCGGCGAGTTTGTCGAGCAGCGACTGGAGATCGACCGCATCGGCCATCTCCGGCGAGAATTTGCTGTAGGTATGAAAGCGCATGGCAAGTCTCCTCGTTGAGAAATACTGCAGGACACGCTGAAGTGCCAAGTGCAGATCCTTCGACTCGCTCCGCTCGCTCAGG
>JBDTMO010000433.1:0-5212 GCA_039934235.1 bacterium
CATCGAAGTTCGTAAAGGGCGACGCCATCGCTGGCCTGCTCATCATGGCCATCAACATCATCGGCGGCTTCTTCATTGGCGTAGTGCAGCGCGGCCTGCCAATGAGCGAGGCGCTGTCCAAGTACACCATCCTCACCGTCGGTGAAGGGCTGGTCGCGCAGATTCCCGCGCTGATCATTTCCACCGCGGCCGGTATCGTCGTCACACACGCCGCCGGCGGCGGCAAGATGGGCACGACGGTCGCGAACCAGCTCGGGGCGCATCCGCGCGCGATGTACATCGCCGCATCCGTCCTCGGCATCTTCGCACTCATTCCCGGCCTGCCCAAGATTCCGTTCTTCATTCTTGGCGGCGGCATTTTCCTGCTGGGCCGCGCGGCAGAACAGGCCGAGAAGAAGCGCACGCTCGACGCACAGGCCGCGATCGCCGCCCTGCCCATTACGCCAACAGTTCCGGATCCCATGACCGACCTGCTGCAGCTCGACTCCATCGAGCTCCAGGTTGGGTACGCGCTCATTCCGCTCGTGGACGAAAAGCAGGGCGGCGATCTCCTCGAGCGCATCACGCTGCTGCGCAAGCAGGCCGCGTTGGAGCTCGGCATCCTCGTGCCGCCCATCCGCATTCGCGACGACATTCGCCTGCCAGCCAACGAATACGTCATCAAGCTGCGCGGCTCCGAAATCGCGCGTGGCGAAGTGTTGCCACGCTTCCTCATGGCCCTCGACACCGGACGCGTCATCGGCCCGGTCGACGGCATGGACACGATCGACCCGAGCTTCGGCATGCCCGCCAAGTGGATTGCCGCCGGCCGTCGCATCGAAGCCGAATCGTACGGCTACGTCGTCGTCGAGCCTACGACGGTAATCGCCACACACCTCATGGAAAAACTCAAGGCCAATGCCTCCGAGCTGCTCGGCCGCCAGGACGTGCAGGAAATGATCGACACACTCAAGCGCACACACCCCGCGCTCGTCGACGACGTCGTGCCAGCAAAGCTCTCACTCGGCACGCTTCATCGCGTGCTGCAACGCCTGCTGCGCGAGCGCGTGCCCATTCGCGATCTCGTCACCATCCTCGAAGCGCTCGCCGACGCCGCGGACCAGACCAAGGATCCGGAGCTGCTCACGGAGCACGTGCGTCGCTCGCTCGGCAACGTGATCGGTCGCCTCTACATGGACGACTCGGGCGCCGTACGCGGCATCACGCTCGGACCCAGACTCGAAGCGTCGCTGATGGGACTCTTCAGCCCGCGCGCCAACCAGCAGGCCGCCCAGCTGCTCACGCCCGACGCACTCGCAAACCTGCTGCGCGACCTCAACGCCATCTCCAGCGTCAACGCGAGAGACGGTCGCGTCATCCCGCTGCTGACACCACCCAACCTTCGCGTCGGTGTGCGTCGTCTCGTCGAGCCAGTACTGCCCGGCTTGCCGATCATCTCGCTCAGCGAGCTGCCGTCGTACGTGAAGCTCGACTCACTCGCCACCTGGGAGCTCGGCCATGCTGCGTGAGTCGCGCGGCACAGCCAGCGCGCTATCCACGATAGCGCACATCCCGCCCGCGGTTCGCTCCGAGCGCATTGCCCTCGTCGCCAGCGGCAAGGGCGGCGTCGGTACCTCCGTGTGCTCCGCGTTGCTCGCGCTGTCGTGCGCAGCACTTGGACGCCGCACGCTGCTCATCGATGGCAACGAAGGCAACGGGACACTGCATCACTTGTTCGGCGTGCGCCCGTTGCGCTCCATCGACGAGCTGCGCAACCCGGCAGTCGCCGTGCGTGACGTCTGCATCGACATGGGTGAGTCGTTTACGCTCGTGCCAGGCAAGCCCGCGAGCAGGGACCTGCTCAACCTGTCACCCGAAGCGCGACGCGCCCCGTTCGAGCGGCTGCTGCCGCTGTCCGCGGAATACGATTGCGTCATCGTGGATGGTGGATCGCGACTCGACGCAGTGCTTGCCATCGCGGCAAGCGGCGCTGGTCACGCACTCCTCGTGACCGACGCGGATCGCATCGCGCTCGCGTCGACCTTTGCGCTGCTCAAGGTGCTCTCCACACACGCGCCCACTGTGCATGGCAGCGTGCTGGTCAACCGTCATGAAGAGTCGGTCGCGCAACGCGCCGGCACACAACTCACCGATGCCTGCGCGCGCTTCCTCGGCGCCGACATCGCTCTCGCCGGCAGCATTCCCGATGACGCGTGCCTGCGCGCTGCCATCGGTGCCGGCATGCCGATCGGCGACGCCGCACAGGACTCGCCGGCCGCCGCATCGATGCAAGCGCTGGCACTGACTGTCTTCCCGTTTCTCTCCAGCGCCGGTGCCACCGCACAGGCGCCCATGCCAAACCACCCTCTCCGCCGACGGAGCTGAAGCATGAATACGCAAGCCCTTTGGGCAACATTCGCCGCTGGTGGCGAAGCGGCCCGTGACGCACTGCTGACAGAGCACCTCAGTCTCGTCCATCACGTCGCTCGGCAACTGTCCCGTAGCCTGGCCAGCAATGCCGACATCGACGAGTTGGTGAGCGCCGGAACGATGGGCCTCATGAGCTCAGTCGAAGCGTTTGATGCATCGCGCGGCCTCGCGTTCAGCACCTTCGCCGTACCGCGCATTCGCGGCGCCATTCTCGACGAACTGCGCCGCCAGGATCACGTGCCGCGCTCCGTTCGCCGCAAGACGCGCGAGATCGCGCACGTCCGCGAGTCGCTCATGCGCCAGCTTGGTCGCCAGCCCGAAGCGAAGGAAGTCGCCGAGGCCCTGAACGTGGACCTCGATACCCTCTGGCGCTGGCAGTCCGAAATGGAAAGCGCCGTTCACATTCCGCTCGATCGCACGGCGTCCGACCGCGAAAGCACGTCACCAAGCCCCGCCGAGCTGCTCAGCGGCGAAGACGAAGGCGCGGACGAAGCCGTAGGGAAGCAGCAGGAGCTGGCCCTGATGCGCGAGGCAATTCAGGGCCTTAAGGATCAGGAACGGACCGTCCTGTCGCTCTACTACTTCGAGGAACTCAAGCTGCACGAAATCGCCGAAATCCTGAGCCTCACCGAATCACGCGTCTCGCAGATTCGCTCAAAGGCACTCACCCGCCTTCGCACGAAACTCGCGCCCATGCGCGCGGCTAACTAGGAAAAACTGGCCGAGCGGCATGTATTGCCCGGTGCTGAATCGCTCGAACAGATGGAACGGCAACACGACAACTCGATGATTCACAAGCACTTGGCGGTCAAAACCCAAGTGGCGAGCTCGGGGCACGGCCCCTGCCTTTCCATGCACTGACCGCCGGGCTCGAACTGCCCGGTCCCGCCCGCTGGAGAATCCACGTGACAACGACCGGAATGACAAGCGCCGCCAACGCGCTCCGCTATTGGGAGCGACGTCAGGAGGTGACTGCGAATAACCTCGCCAACGTCTCCACAGACGGCTTCAAGGCGGAACGCGTCTTTGCGCGCTTGCTGGACGGGGTGCCCGTCATGGGCACTCACACGGACCGTCGCGATGGATCCATTCGACAGACCGGCCAGGCAACTGACGTCGCGATTGGTGGGGACGGCTTCTTCGTCGTCAACACACCAGCCGGCGAGCGCTTCACGCGCGGCGGCTCCCTCAAAATCGACCCCTCGGGTTTCCTCAGCGATCAGGACGGAAATCCCCTCCTCGGCAGCAAGGGCACCATCCAGATTGGCGACGGCATCCCGTCCATCGACAAGCAGGGCAACGTCGCCGTCAATGGACAGATCGTCGATCAACTTCGGCTCGAGACCGCGCCCGCCGGCGCGACGCTGGAGCACGAGGGCGGCACTCGATTCATCCCCGGCGCCAACCGGATGGTCGTTGCCGCCGACCAGCGCGACATACGACAGGGCCATCTCGAAGAATCCAACGCGGATTCACTCGGTGGTCTCGTCGACATGATCTCCGTGCAGCGCGCGTACGCTGCCGTCGAAAAAACCATCAGCGTACTCGATCACGTCCGTGAGGTCGGTACCTCGCAGCTCGGCAGACCGGCCAATTGACCATTCGTCGTCGTCGCTTCCTTAAACAACTCTTCTCATGAACCCCGCACTTCGCACCGCAGCCTCCGGCATGATGGCGCAGCAGACCCGCACCGAGGTCATCGCGAACAACCTGGCCAACGTGAATACCACTGGCTTCAAGCGAAGCCGGGCGCAGTTCCAGGATCTGTTGTACCAGACCCTCCAGGGCACAACGGTCATCGGCTCGCCAGACGCAAACACCGCGTCCGCAATTCAGGTGGGCCGGGGAACGCACCTGGCCGGCGTACTGCGCATGCAAGCGCAGGGCACCCTGGAGCAAACTGGCCGCCCCCTCGACATGGCCATCGAAGGCGAAGGCTTTTTCCAGGTTCAGCTGCCCAATGGCACAACCGCCTACACGCGTGACGGCGGCTTCCAGATCTCCGATCAGGGCATGCTCACCACCAACGGCGGAAACCAGGTCATTCCCGGCATCCGCATCCCCCCTGAAGCCGCCGATGTCAGCATCTCGCGCACCGGAGTAGTGAGCTACACGCGCAAAGGTGCCGACACTGTAGAACTAGGACGCATCGAGATCGCCAGGTTCGCCAATCCCACCGGGTTGTTCGCGCAGGGCGAAAATCTCTTTACCGAAACGGCCGCAGCTGGCCAGGCGATAACCGGGTTTCCAACAGATGAAGGCATGGGGCAGCTCGTCCAGGGCAGCCTCGAAGGCAGCAACGTGGAGGTCGTGCAGGAAATGGTGGACATGATCACTGCTCAACGCGCCTACGAGCTCAACTCCAAGACACTCAAGGCGACGGACGAAATGTCCCAGGTCGCCAACGAGATCGTTCGGTGACCACCTCTGCTGCGCGCGGATTCCGCCTCGCGCTGCTCCTTGGCGCGCTGCCATGCTACGCCGGTGCGCAAGCGCCGCGCGTACCGTTGGCCGCGCACGACATCATGCGCGGCGTCGTCCTCGCATCGTCAGATATCGGGTATCTCGGCAACACATCGGTGCCGTCCACCACAACGACGCCCGCGAAGCTCGAACCTGCAGCTGCAACCGACACGCTCGTTGGCTGGACGACGCGACGCCTCATCGCCGCGGGGGAGCCATTGCGTGCCCCCGCCGTTGCGCCACCGCAGCTCGTAAAGTCGGGCGACCTGGTCGAAGTCTCCTATCAGTCCGAAGGCGTTTCAATCACCATGCGTGGACGCGCAACGCGCTCCGCCGCACT
>JBDTMO010000434.1:0-5184 GCA_039934235.1 bacterium
GCATTCGATCCGCAAACTGGATTGCTCTACGTCAACGCGAACGAGATGGCGTGGCTCCTCAAGCTTGTGCCGCGCAGTGATAAGTCTCTTTACGCAGCCAACTGCGCGAGCTGTCACGGCGACGAACGGCGCGGCAGCGCAGCCGGCCCATCGCTGATCGACGTCGGCACTCGCCGCACTCGAGAACAGATCGCGCAAATCATGCGCGAAGGCACGGGACGGATGCCCGCGTTCGGCAGCGCGCTCGAGGGTCGTGCAATCACAGACCTCACGAACTTTCTTCTCACCGGCGCCGACGCGTCCGCCGCGGTTGGCCCCGATCCATTCGGGGTGCCGTATCGCAACGCCTACTTCGACATCTTCCTCGATCACGAGGGATATCCGGCGATCAAGCCGCCGTGGGGTACGTTGAGCGCCATCGATCTCAATCGCGGCACGATTCGCTGGCAAATTCCGCTCGGAGAATATCCAAAGCTTGCCGCGAAGGGCATCAAGAACACAGGCACGGACAACTACGGTGGCGCCATCGTTACGCAGAACGGCCTGCTACTCATTGCTGCGACGACGTACGACAACAAGATCCGCGCGTTCGACAAACGCTCCGGTGCGCTCCTGTGGACGGGCAACCTTCCTGCCGCCGGAAACGCGACGCCATCGACGTACATGGTGAACGGAAAGCAGTACGTCGTTATCGCATGCGGTGGCGGCAAGAACGGCGCACGGAGCGGCGGCACCTACGTCGCATTCGCTCTGCCGTAACTCTCTCTTGTCATCCTGAGCGAGCGCAGCGAGTCGAAGATTTGTCATCCTGAGCGAGCGCAGCGAGTCGAAGGATCTGCACTACGGCACCCACGTCGTGAGCGACTCCGCACTGCGGCGCTCCTTTGCGGGCGGCACACTCGCTGGCTCGCCAACGTTGAGCACCGCCATGATCCGCTCTCCTTCAGCCACGCCCGCCGCAGCGCGAGCCGCCGGGTCCTGCATCACGGCGCCGGTCTTGAGATGTGTGCCGAGCCCCAGCGTCACGGCCGCGATCGAGATGTTCTGGACAGCCATCATCGTCGCGGCAATGTCCTCCTCGCGAATTTCCGGATTGGCGTCTTCCACCATGGCGACGACGATCATCAGTGGAAGCGCAGCGTGCTCCTCCGCGACCTTGTTGCGTACCGCGTCGGCCGCGGCAGGGTCCTCGATCTTCTTCACCTTGCGATTGCCGAGCGCGAGACCGTACGCGTGACGCGCTTGGGGGCCGAGGACGTAAAAGCGCCACGGTTGCGTCAGGCGGTGATTCGGCGCGGCAACGGCGGCGTTGAGCATGGTCTCGACATCGCTGCGCGAAACTTCCGTGTTCGTGAATTGACGGATCGATCGGCGTCCGAGCAGGACGTCCAGTGTGTTGGTGGTCATGCAGCGCATCGTAGACGGGCGGGAGCATCGGCGCCAGTCGCCGGGCCACTGTCACCCCACGGAGTGAAGCACGTCGAGGGATCTGCGATCAGAAATTGCAGATCCCTCGACGGCCTCCACGTCATCGTGCCAACTGCTACGGCACCAGCCGCCGCGTCGGCAGTGCACCCGGCTCTGGCGGCCGCGGCAGCTTCTCATCTCGCTGCGCTGCGTCCCACGCAAAGCTCGCCACCACCGCCGCGTTGAACTTCATGTCGTCAGGCTGAAGACGTTCGTACACGTCCTGATTCGTGTGGTGTGTAACGTTGCCGTAGTCCAACGGATCCTGAATGAACTGAAAGCCAGGCAGCCCCACACCGATGTACGAGAGATGATCCGTTCCGCCCGTGTTGCTGATCGTCGCGGTGCGCATCCCCAGGTCCTTGAACGGTCCCATCCACGCGTCGAAGATGGGCCGCTCTGCTTCAATGCCCTGCATGAACACGCCGCGAATCTTGCCACTGCCGTTATCGACATTGAAGTACGCGGCGAACTTCTTCTGCTCAGGCGTCGGGTGAAAGCCAACCGTGTCGCGCATGCCGTAATGTTGGCGGACATAGGCGGCTGAGCCCATGAGCCCCTGCTCTTCACCCGTCCACAGTCCGATGCGAATGGTGCGGCGCGGATTGAGGTTCAACGTCTTCAGCAAGCGCATCGCCTCGAGCATGACACCCGATCCCGCGCCGTTGTCTGTCGCGCCCGTGCCGGAATGCCAGGAGTCGAAGTGCGCGCCGATCATCACGACTTCGTCCTTGAGCTGCGGATCCGTGCCGGGAATCTCACCGATGATGTTGAACGAGCTCGAATTCTCGGGATAGAACTTGTTCTGCATGTTCAGCTCGAGCGTCACCGGGATGCTCTTCTCCAACATGCGACCAATGCGCCCGTACGACTCCTGGCTCACGTGCACCGTCGGTACCTGCGCGATGCCGGCAACGCGCGACGCACCGTTGTTCGTGCCGATGTCACCGCCCACGTGACTCGCATCCGCGAGTAGGATGGCAGCGGCGCCTTGGCCCTGAAGCCAGCGCAACGTTGCTGTATCCGCGACGCTCACGCCGCCTCGCGGACCAAAGCGAGGTCCAACCGGCAAGCCGCGCGCAGCCGCGAGCGCTGCGGCTGCCGTCGAGTCGCGCGCTACCTGCGCCTCGCAAACCGGCGACAACGCCGCCGCTGGCGCACCCCCGGCTCGACCAGCACCAGCACCTCCACGCCCTCCGCCACCCGCGGGCTGCGCCGCAGCCATCGACGCCAGCGTCGAATCGGCAAGGCGCGATGCCGTCGCCGAGAACGCATTGACCGGACGGCTCAGCGGCGGCGTGACCATGATGAACGTGGAATTGAGCTTGCCCTGATACTGCGCCTTGAGCTCATCCGAACAACCCGCACGAATCATCACCACCGGGCCGCTCACCATTCCCTTGGTGCTCGCCGACCACGCCTGCGGCACGGCCTGCACGATGAACGGCACGGGCGACGTCGCATTCATGGAGAAGCGCAGGTTTTCCCAGCCGAGCCCCGCGGGGGTATCCCATTTCTCCTCGTGCACATTGCTCAAGCCCCACGATTTCATTTGACCCATGGTCCAGTCGCGCGCGCGCATCGCGTTGGGCGACCAGGTGAGTCGCGGTCCATACACATCAGAGAGCCAGCTCATGATGTCCATGACCTGGGAGTGGTTCATCTCTTCCGCCTTGATGCGTTCGATCGTCGCGACATCCACGCGCTCCTGCGCGAGTACGGGCGCGGCGGCGAACGTCGCAGCAAGGAGTACAGCGCTCAGGCGCTTGAACGGCGCGTGAGTCGAACGGACGGTAAGCGGGGGCATGAATGAACTCCAACGCATTCGAGTAAGAACTGGGCGAGTGGTGAACGATGCTGTCGGGACCGTGGCCAGGCACTTCCGCGCGTATGTTTCCTCGATGACCTTGCAAGGCACACACGATCCCGTGCAGGACTACGCAAGCCGCGCATCCTCCGCTGATGAAACGGCAGCGCAGGCGGATTGGCGCGCGCGACGTCTCTCCTGGTCGCGATTGGCCGCCGCGCTGGTTGTGGTTCTTGCCCTCGTCTATTCGACGCGCGGTGGAGCC
The DNA here is from genome assembly GCA_039934235.1 of bacterium. Classification (GTDB taxonomy): domain Bacteria; phylum Gemmatimonadota; class Gemmatimonadetes; order Gemmatimonadales; family Gemmatimonadaceae; genus AG11. Next base: position 3,540 of record JBDTMO010000434.1, read on the forward strand.
GCCGCCATCGCATGGCCGCTGGGAGCGCTCGGTGCCGCCGCGTTCACCGTGTTCGTGATGCTCCATCGACGCGCCGCAGCCGCCGCCGCGCGAGCGCGCGCCATCTCGGCCGCATGCCGGGCGGGCATTGCGCGGTGTACGCGCGATTGGCCAAACGTCCCGGCGCCACGACTGCTCACATCACCACATGGCCACGCGGCCACCGCACGCGATCTCGACATCTTTGGCGACGTCTCCCTCTTTCGCCTCATCGACGTCACCTCACCGTCGCTCGGCGGAATACGCGCTCTGGAATGGCTGCTCGCAGACCCCGCGGACGTGACCACTATTGCGGAGCGCCAGAAGTCCGTCGCCGAGTTGCGCACGCGGCCGGATTTTCTGCTCGACGCGGCGCTGATCGGACGGCACGGCAAGTACACGTTGCGATCCGCGTCGGGTGCGGCGTTGGCGTCGTTCGTGGAATGGTGCGGTGTCACGGACGCCGCAGCGACCACGTGGCGGTCTCGCTCCAGGTTCGCACTAGGCTCCACGGCGCTGTTTGTCGGGCTCGTTGCCTGGTATTCGCAGGCGGTCATTCCTGCCATCGTCGTGGTCGTCATCGTTCAGGTAAGTCTTGCGGCAAAAGCACGTCGCCACCTCGACGACACACTCGCGGGCCTCGGATCACTGCTCCCACAGCTCCGTGGGCTCGACGCTTCGATGCGCCACATTACGGAGGAGACCGATGTTCCCGGTCTGTTCGATGCGGTGCAGAAAGAGCTAAGGCGCGAGGGTGCCGCAGACGCACTCCGCAAGCTCGACGACATCCTTCGGTGGAACGACGTTCACCTGACGCCGATGATGCACTGGCCACTGAACGCGACGGTGGCACTCGATGTTCATCTTGCGGCCGCGCTGCAGCGGTGGCGTTCGCGCTATGGCGTGCGCGTGGCGGAGTGGGTCGATCGCACATCCGACGCACAGGCGCTCATCGCCATGGCGACACTCGCGTACGAGAATCCCGGCTGGGAAATGCCGGTCGTCAGCGATGCGTTGGACCGGCCGTCCTACGAAGCGGAAAACGCAGCCCATCCCCTGCTTGCACCCGCCATCGCCGTTCCAAATCCCGTGCATCTTGCCAGCGCCGGCGCGTTACTCGCCTTGAGCGGTTCGAACATGTCGGGCAAGACGACATATCTTCGCGCCATCGGCCTCAACGCGGCGTTGGCCTTTGCCGGTGGGCCGGTGTGCGCGTCACGGATGTCGCTTCGCCGCGCACGTGTGCGCACCAGCGTGCGTGTCGAAGACAACCTCGGCGCCGGCGTCTCGCTCTTTCTCGCTGAAGTCTCGAGGCTGCGCGACATCGTTCGCGACAGCGAAGACGTTCATGCCGCGCCCGTGCTGTTTCTCTTCGATGAAATCCTGCACGGCACCAACGCTGAGGATCGGCGCTACGCGTCGCAGGTGGTGTTGCGAAGGTTGCTGCATGCCTCAAGTTGGGGTGTTCTCACCACGCATGATCCTGAACTGGTGACCGGTTTGTCCGAGCCCCCTGGCGGCGCATCGGTGCTGCGCGTCGAACAGGGGCACTTTCGTGAAACAGTCGAGCGGGATGGAGGCGTCGTGCGCATGTCGTTCGACTACCGGCTTCGCCCCGGCCCCACGA
>JBDTMO010000435.1:0-5183 GCA_039934235.1 bacterium
AGCTCGAAGCACTCGGTGCGATGCCTGATGTCGCGTGGGTAGACACGCTCGCGACGTCGACATCGCTCTCGCCATCACGCGGCTCCGCAAACAGGCTCACTTCGCGGGAGGTCGAGGTGCTGCGCCTCGTCGCGACGGGGAAAACGAATCGCGTCATCGCGGAAGGACTCGGCATCAGTGAGAAAACAGTCGCGCGACACGTGAGCAATATCTTCAGCAAACTGAGCCTCTCGAGTCGCGCAGCAGCGACCGCGTACGCGTACGAGCACGAACTGCTGGCGCAACGTACATAGAAATACCCATACGCCGTCGCGCGAAAAGATGGTCTGTTCGTCCGACGCGGCGCGCGCTGAATCGCTCTAATCTCCTCTTCGACCATCAGTCGAACGAACAGCATCAGGAGGTTGGAGCCATGTTGGAAATACGGGAGCCGGAGCAGATCCACACCGTGATCATCGGCGGCGGACAGGCGGGTCTGTCGGTCGGATACTTCCTTTCGACGCGCAAGATTCCCTTCGTTATCCTGGACGCCGGCGCACGTGTCGGCGACGGATGGCGCAATAGATGGGATTCGCTCAGCCTCTTCAGTCCAGCGCGATTCGATGGGCTGGCCGGCATGCCGTTTCCAGCCCCGCGATTCGCATTCCCGACGAAGGACGAGATGGGAGATTATCTCGAGTCGTACGCGGCGCACTTCAAGCTGCCTGTGCGCTCGGGCGTTCGCGTCGACCGGGTGTGGAAGGAAGGAAATCACTTCATGATCTCGGCGGACGACACGCTGATCGAAGCCGGGCATGTCGTGATCGCGATGTCGAACTACCAGGCGCCGAAGGTGCCAGCGTTTGCGCGCGAGCTCGCGGCCGATGTCGTGCAGATGCACTCGCGCGACTACAGAAATCTTGGCCAACTCCGCAAGGGAGGTGTGCTTGTTGTCGGCGCGGGGAACTCCGGAGCGGAGATCGCGCTCGAGTGTGCACGTGGCGGTCATCAAACGTGGCTATCCGGTCGGGATGTTGGCCACGTGCCGTTTCGTACAACCAGTGCGTTAGCGCGCCACGTGATTGTTCCCATTCTGTTCCGCTTCATCTTTCATCGCGTGTTGACGCTCGATACGCCCATGGGTCGCAAGGCGCGGCCGAAGATGATTGCCAGGGGCGCGCCGCTCATCCGGCAAAAGCCACAGGACCTGATCGCGGCGGGCGTGGAGCGCGTGGGGCGGACGACCGGCGTAAGCAGTGGCAAGCCGCGTCTCGATAGCGGGCGCGTGCTCCACGTGGGCAACGTGATCTGGTGCACGGGCTTCGAGCCGGGGCTCGATTGGATCGACTTGCCGATCTTCGACGACACGGGTGAGCCGATGCACGAGCGCGGCCTCGTTCCGAGCGAGCCAGGGATTTCGTTTGTCGGCCAGCATTTTCAGTATGCGATGTCGTCCGCGATGATCCACGGCGTCGCGCGTGATGCGGAGCGCATTGCCAACGCCATTGCGGCGCCGGTTCCTGATGGAAGGAGTTCCCGCGGCACGACGCTGCAGGTAGTGGGCCGCGTCTAGTTTCTGTCATCCCGCAAGTGCGCGAGTGCAATGAGCGGCAACCGTTGCGATTGCCGTTGCCGTTGCAATTCGTAGGTACCGGCCTGGAAGTGTGAACAACGCCGGAACTGAACCGTATTGCATACCGCGTCACGGCTTTATCTTCGTTCTCAAGACTTCAACACTTTCTTGAGAACGGTGAACAGTGGCTGACCTTGTACCAAGCGCGATCGTTCATGCGGCTCCGGAACTCGAGACTGAGCGACTGCGGCTGCGGATGTTGCGCGAGACGGATTTCCCCACGTACGAAACGTGGTGCGCGAACATGGACATCCAACGCTATCTCGGCGGCAAGACAATGAATCGCGTCGAGGCGTGGCGGCACCTTGCGTACATGGTTGGCCACTGGGCCTTTCGCGGCTATGGCTATTACGCCGCGGAGGAGAAGTCCACAGGGCGACTGGTTGGCCGCGTGGGTTACACGAACTCCGCAGGCTGGCCCGGCTTCGAGTTGGGCTGGACCATCGTCCCCGAATTTCAGGGACGTGGATATGCGACCGAGGCGGCACAACTCTTACTGCAGTACGCTTTCGATGCGCTCGACCAGCCGCATGTGATAAGTCTCATCCACCCCGATAACACGCCATCGCGTCGCGTTGCGGAAAAGCTTGGCCAGAGCATCGAAGGTGAAACGGACGTATTGAACATGCCCGTGCTCATCTACGGCATCTCGCGGCCGTAGTCGTCATAAGCGGAGCGACCGATGGGTGAGTTCAACCGGTGACGGCAATGCGGACGTTGTCATCCCTCACGAGCGACTGCTCGTGTCGGGATCTCCTCTTCGTCCAACCTCGGCCTGCTTCGCGGATGGTACCATAGATCCCGACACTCGCTCGCTGTGCTCGCTCCTGCGGGATGACAGGGTGTCGCGGCCCTGCACGGTGCCTGGGCACGCGCTCTGGTCGCTCTACAGGATACCTGCGTCGCCCGCCCATCGCGCGATGTAACCCTGCAGGAATGTCGTAAAGTCCACGGCCGCCTGCGGCAACGCACGCGCGCGACTGCTGATTTGATAGAAATCGAGCGTGACCACCGGATTGATCAGCCGGCTCATCACCACCCTGCGGTTCCTGCATGCGGGTACGCCAAACGATGGAATGACGGCGACGCCATGTTCCGCTTCTACCATGGCGATCTGGGTGTCCAGCGCGTTGACTGTGATCGTCGACTCGGGAACCACACCAGCGGCGGACAGGTGCCGGTCAACGATCTGCTGGACTGGACTGGTCTCTGGCAACGTCACCAGCGCCTCACCCCTGAGCGCGGACCAGGTGGTCGACGCGCGCCGCACCACGGCCTCGTTGGCCGGCTTGATGACGACGAAGGCAAAGCGAAAGAATGGCGTCCGCCGAATGCCGGGCGCCTTGTTGAAGATGCCCACCGCGATGTCGAGCTGGCCCGCTTCGATGCGCTTTCGAATCGTGAGGAGGTCGGCGTCGAATAGGCTGATGCGCACGTGTGGCCAGTGCGCGTGAAACTCCTTGATCGCATGCGGCAGGATGTTGCTGGCCACGAGCGGCGGCGCGCCGACGGTGATCGTCTGCGCCGCGACCTTGGCCGTTTGCCCGAGTCGCGAGACGGCTGAGTCAAAGTCGTGAAGTCCGCGCCGGGCGATCGAGAGCAGCTCGTCCCCGCGGGCCGTGAGCGCGACGTGGCGCGTCGTGCGATCGAACAAGCGAAAGCCCACCTGGGTCTCGAGCTCACGTACCAGGAGACTCAACCCAGACGGCGTGATGAACAGCGCCTCTGCTGCACGCGCGAAGCTGCGATGCTGCGCCACCAGCATGAAGGCCCGAAGCTGACGAGAGGTGAAGTCGATCATTGAGTTGTACTCACGAGTTGTTGAGTGTTCTGAACTTGTGCACGCAGGGTCCGCGCGGCTAGCGTGGGCTCGTCATGAACGCGCCAACGAGGACCACCGCCGTCTCACGTATCCCACCGCTGACGCCAACGCAGTGGCTGATTTGTGCAATCGCAGGCCTGGGCTTCGCGTTCGACTTGTACGAGACCCTCATGGGCGCCCTGATTGTCGGGCCAGTCCTGACGACGCTCGGCGGTCTCTCGCCAGGAAGCGCCGCATTCAATCATTGGGTCGGACTCTTCTTCTTTCTACCCGCTGTGACCGGCGGCGCATTCGGGTTGCTTGGCGGTTATTTCACCGACCTTGTCGGACGCCGTCGCGTGCTGGTATGGAGCATCCTGCTCTATGCCTGCTCGGCTGGCGCAGCCGGATTCGCCACGTCGCTGCCGATGCTGCTCGTCTTGCGGTGCACCACGATGATTGGCGTGTGCATCGAGGCGGTGGCTGCAGTTGCGTGGCTCGCGGAGCTCTTTCCCATTCCTCGCCAGCGCGAACTCGTGCTTGGCTACGCGCAAGGCTGCTACGCGTTCGGTGGCCTGATGGTGTCGGGCGCGTACTACCTGGCCGTGACACACGCTGACGCACTGCCGGCCGTGCTCGGCCATCACGACGCGTGGCGCTACACAATCATCTCGGGGCTCATCCCAGCATTGCCGCTGATCGTCGTGCGGCCGTTCCTGCCGGAATCTCCCGTCTGGGAGGCGCGACATACGGGCGGCATGCAGGAGCGCCCGAGCATACGCGCGCTCTTCGCGCCAGGTTTGCGCAGCACGACGCTGCTCGTGACGGTGATGATGGCACTATTGCTGGCCATTCCGTACGGCGCCCTGCAGCAGACGCCGCGCGTCGTCGCCGGCCTTGCGTGGATGCACGGAGTTGGGCCGAGGGGGATCGAGCAGGCGGTGAGCCAACTGTTCCTCGTGCAGGAGATGGGCTCCGTAACGGGACGCGTGTTGTTCGCCCTTCTCGTCGTCCGCGTCGTGCGTCGCCGACGCTTGCTCCAGGTGTTTCTCATTCCGGCGGCAGTGCTGCTTCCGTTGTTGTTCTTCTTTGCAACGACGACGGACAAGCTGTTGTTCCTCGTCGGCATCTTCTCTGCGCAAGCGCTGTTCAACGCGATGCACAGTTTCTGGGGCAACTACCTGCCGAGAGTATTTCCAACGCGATTGCGCGGTACGGGCGAGAGCTTCGCGATGAATGTTGGCGGACGGATGATCGGTGTGTGGGCGGCCATCGCGACGGCACAAATCGCGAATGCAATGCCTGTCGCGCTTCCCGCGGTGCGGTTCGCTCACGCGGCGGGCATCACGATGGCGCTCGTTGTCAGCGCGTTTCTCTTCTTGAGTTTCTGGCTCCCGGAGCCGCGGAGCGATCGTCTTCCCGATTAGCGAGGCACCATGACGCGCAGCGACCAGATGTACATACTCGACAATGCAGGACCTGAAACGGCCGCGCGTTTCCCAGCGCTGTCGACGAGTTTCGACGCGGGCACGATCAGGATTCTCGAGCAACTCGACATCGCCGCCGGCGCGCAGTGCCTCGAGGTCGGCGGCGGCGGCGGCTCGATCGCGGCGTGGCTGGCGTCGCGCGTGGGGCCGAGCGGGCGCGTGCTGGTCACTGATCTGGATACACGGTATCTCGAGTCGCTGAACCTTCCGAACGTTGATGTGAGTCGGCATGACATCGCCGCCGATCCGCTGCCGGTTGCCGCATTCGATGTCGTCCATGCGC
>JBDTMO010000436.1:0-5178 GCA_039934235.1 bacterium
CTCGAGTACACGGGCATCGTACGCGACACGAAGGACTTTGACATTTTTCTTCGGCCGGCCGACCTCGAGCGTGCGATGGAGGCTCTAAGGGGCGCCGGCTATCGCACCGAGCTCACCTTTCCGCACTGGCTCGGCAAGGCGTGGCAGCACGACGACTTCGTCGATCTCGTGTTCAGCTCCGGCAATGGTGTCTGCGTCGTGGATGACGGTTGGTTCGATCACGCCGTCGAGTCGCAGGTGCTCGGCATGCCAGTGAAGATCGTGCCGTGCGAGGAGCTGATGTGGCAGAAGTCGTTCGTCATGGAGCGCGAGCGCTTCGACGGTGCCGACATCATGCATGTCCTGCACGCACGAGCCGCACAGGTCGATTGGCCGCGACTCGTTGCCCGGTTCGGCACGCATTGGCCGCTGCTCTACAGCTACCTGATCTTCTTCACGTTCGTTTACCCGGACGAGGCTTCGTTGCTTCCCACGCCTGTCTTGGACGACCTCGCGCAACGTCACGCCGCGTTAAGAGCCGCGCCCACCGGTGCGGAACGAGTCTGTCAGGGTACGCTTGTTAGCCGCGCCCAATACTTGGTCGACATCGGCCAACAGGGATATGCGGATGCGCGTTTGGCTCCACGCGGCAACATGTCGGCCGAAGACGCGATCTTCTGGACGTGGGCGATCGATCACGTGAAATGATCGGTCGTCCGTCGAGGAAGGCGTAGCACGACAGCGTAAGGAAAGTCCAACTACCTCAACGCGGATTTCCGCGGATTTGGCGGATGCACGCGGATTGCTCCCTTGTTCGCATTGGATCTATGGTGCACCCGACTCGCACCGAACAGGTGTCTCCAAAGGTCCACCTAGGATCGGTCACGCGATGGTTCGCGCTGTGCGCGGAGGCGCGGACAGTGGAGCCGTAGCCGAGGATCCGCGCCGATCCGCCAAATCCGCGTTGAGGCGGTTCCACGCGTTCACCAACAACGCAGTCGACCACTGCCTCGACTACAGCTCTGAACTGGTCCAACTTGAAAGGTTATTTGTTCGCCGTTTGGAGCCCAGGCGTCTGCGTCGGTGGCAACGTGCGCGTGTACAGCCAGATCGCATGGATCTCATCGTCGGTCAGGTTCTTGAACAACCGAACCGGCATGGCGGTGTTCACAGGAATACCGTTCGGGCGCTTGCCTTCACGGAGCAGTCGGCGGAAGTCGTCTTCGCTCCAGCTGTTGGTGGGCCCTGCGGGCGTGAGGTTCGCTGCGGGCGGCCACGATGGATCGCCGTCTGCAATCTTGCCGCCGGCCAACGCGGGGCCGTGACATCCCTTGCAGCCCACACCGACCAGATACGCACCGTACGCGGCAGTCGGGGCAACCGGAACCGATGCCGCGTGAGGTCGATCATGGTCGATCCGCTCTGCGTGCAGGATGGGCATCTTGCCAGCGACCATCAGCGCGCGTCCAATCGGTCCCATCGTCACAGCGGGCAACTCGTTATCCACGGGCGGAACGCTCTTCACGTACGAGATGATCGCGCCGAGGTCTTCGTCGGTGAGGTTTGCGTAGTCGCTCGACGGCATCACTTTGAGCGCCCGTCCCGTTGGCGCGAGTCCGTGGCGGATTGCGCGAACGAAATCCGCGTCGGTCAGCGCACCACCGATGCCGCCCTTCCCCTTGGTCAGGTTGATTGCGAATACGCGGCCGAGTGCCGGCACGTCGAACACGGGCTTGCCGGCGAGGTTGTCGCCGTGGCAGTCCACACAGCCCGCAATTGACCTGGTCAAGTGCGCGCCGCGCGCCACTGTGACGGTGTCCGCAGGAATGCTGATCGCCTCCGCCTTGACTACATACTGTTTGCGGTACCGCACCTCCGACGCGCCGTACACGCCTGCCGCCGTGATGACGATCAGTCCGAGCAAACCGACGACGACATAGCCGATTCTCTTGAGCCAGCGATTCATTCCGCCTTCCTGAGATGGGTGTGCGAGGCAAAGAATGGCGTCGTTCCTGACTCGCGTCCAGATCACTAAGCGAGCTCACGCCGCGCGGTCGTACGGTCGACGCTGCACTGGAGATTCAAACCTCCCGCGCTCCGCCGCTGTCGCAGTGTTGACGCGCAGCATTCACGAGCGCGTGCACCCCCACCGAGACCACTATGCGTTTCCGTCATGCTTCGCTCGCTCTCGCCATACCGGCCCTGCTCGGCGCCCAGTCGCCCGAACGCATCTCGCTCGATGGCCGCGAAGTCGCCATCTACAATCTCGTCGGCACGCTGCGCGTCGAAGGAGGAACAGGCGATCGCGTCATCGTCGAAGTCACACGTGGCGGCCGCGATGCCGGCCGGTTGAAGCTTCAGACCGGTGACGTTCGAGGCCGCATGGCCCTTCGCGTGGTGTACCCCGAGGATCGAATCGTTTACTCGGACATGAACTGGCGCGGCCGCACCAATTTCAGCGTTTCCGACGACGGGACCTGGGGTGACAACAATCGCGATGGCTACGATCCCCGGCGCATCGAAGTGAGCAGCCGCGGCGACGGGCTCGACGCGCATGCGGACCTGCACGTCATCGTGCCGAAAGGCAAGACACTCTTCCTGCGGCAGGGTGTTGGTGAAACGTCCGTCGAGAACGTGGACGGGCATATTTCCGTGGACGTCGCCGCCTCGCACGTGCGCATCGCGCATGTTCGCGGCTCCCTGAACGTCGACGCGGGATCCGGCGGCGTCGACGTCACCGACGTCACAGGCGATCTCTCGCTCGACTGCGGCTCCGGCGGCGCGACACTGGATGGCGTGCGAGGCGGCAGCTTGCACATGGACATCGGCTCGGGTTCGTTGCGCGGCCGCGCGCTTGACGTCACTGAGCTCACTGGAGATGTGGGATCGGGCGGCATCCACCTCTCGAGTGTAAAGACGCCAAGGCTGCATCTCGAGGCAGGTAGCGGCGCAAGTGATGTCGAGTTGTTGTCGTCGCCTGACGACGTGTCGATCGAGGCCGGCTCGGGCGGGGTGACGCTCCGCATGCCCGCGGCCACCAGCGCGTCCGTTGACATTGAAACGGGCAGCGGCGGAATCGACTCGGATTTCGAGGTCAAGCTTTCGCGAATCGAAAGACGCGCCCTGCGCGGTACGATCGGCTCGGGCAAGGGCCGCATCAAGATCGAATCGGGCTCGGGCAGCGTGCGGTTGATTCGAAGCTGACGCGCTGTCCTGCCGAGGAGCGCAGAGCGCGATCGAAGGACCGCCGCTGTCGTCCTGAGGAGCGCTAAGCGCGATCGATCGACCTGCACCACTGCTACGCTACGGCACGTGCAGGTCCTTCGCTGCGCTCAGGACGACAAATTACGACGCCACTTGCTCCGGGGCGAGACCAAACCGACGGTTGCGCCCACGAAAATCCGCCATCGCCTCGGCCAGATCTTCCGCGTCGTACTCGGGCCACATTTTCTTCTCGAACAGCAGCTCGGCGTACGCACACTCCCACAGGAGGAAGTCGCTGAGCCGCTGCTCGCCACCCGTGCGAATGACGAGGTCCACGTCGCGGGCCGGCATTGCATCGTGGTCCACGCGCGCGAGCAACTCACTGAAGCCTTCGCGTGAAACGCCTTCGCCGCGCATCGCGGCAGCCGCGCGCAGGACGGCGTCGCGGGCTGAATAGTCCACGGCCACTCGCAGATGCATGCGTGAACCCGAAATTGTCAGGTTCTCTACCTGCTCCACCGTGTGCCGGAGCGACGACGGCAAGCGATCGCGGCGGCCAAGGATTGTCAGCCGCACGCCATTCTGCAGGCACCGTTTGGCCTCGCCAATCAGCGCGCGGCGGAAAAGCCGCATGAGGGCCGTGACTTCCGTCGATGGGCGCTTCCAGTTGTCTGACGAAAACGCATACAGCGTCAGGGTTCCGACGCCCTCACGAACGGCGGCTTCGACAATGTCGCGCGCAGTGCGCAGCCCGGCTTCATGTCCCGCCGAGCGGGACAGGCCGTGTGCGGTTGCCCAGCGGCCGTTCCCATCCATGATGATGGCGAGGTGCGGACCGTTGAAGTTGGCGTGCGTTCCCGCATGTCGTGACGTCTGCATCAGCGTCTCAGCGCTCCCGTGTGGCGCGAATGAGCGCCTCCATGTGATCCAAATAGCGTTCGAGAGCCTGTCGCCCCGTCGCCGTAATGCGGTATTCCGTCTTGGGCACTCGGCCCTCGAAGGACTTGTTGCAGGTGACGTAGGCGGCGTCCTCGAGCTTGCGCGCGTGGACGCTGAGGTTGCCGTCGGTCGTCTCCATCAGACGCTTCAGCTCATTGAAAGTCAGCGACTCGTTCACAGCCAGTGCACTCACGATGCCAAGACGAAGGCGTTCGTGAATGAGGCGATCCAGCGCGAGCGCGCTGGCGTTCGAGCCCTCGGAGGGCGCGGTGCCGTCGACGGACCGGAGCGACCGTGATCCTCGCGGACGATCTGCGCCTTCGTCTGCTGGGCGATTGGATGCTGCGCCGTGTTTAGCCACCGTGCCTCCGTGCGATCAACGTTCCAAAGAAGAGATGAAGTGCGCCGAATCCCATCGCCATGCACGCCGCCGCCCACGTGGGCGGCGCGAACAGGGCGACGACTCCCACGAACATGAATGCGATGCCCATGACGGGCACGATGCGGACGGAGAACGTGCCGGCGGCAATGACGCCGACGCCGTAGAGGAGCATCCAGACGCCAGGCAACAGGCTGATCAGCCCCCGCTCGAAGAAGAGGAGGGTCAACACGGCTCCAACCAGCATCGGCGGGGCGAAACTGAAGACGATTTTACGCGCCGGTTCAGACCAGAGCGGCAGTTGGGCAGCACGCGCCTTGAGTGCCATCGTGTAGATGGAGATGGCCATGGAGAGGCATGCTTCGCACAGCCAGATGAATACCCAACGGGTGGGACTGTGCGTGGCCGCCGAGAGCAGCGCCGCGCCGATGGCGGTCCCGCCGATGAGGACAGTTCCCCATCCCGATACCGCGGTGAACGTCGCCGCCGCTTCCATCGTTTGCCGGATGTAGCGGAGGTTGTCCATCGCCCGGGCTTGCATCTCGGGCGGATCGGGCGGATGGAGTGGAAGGACGCGCGTCATGCCGTAGAATGATGCGCCGTGCTCTAAGTGTCAAGTGCTTTATGATACAAAGTGCGGTAACGGTGAGCAGTGACCGTTCACCGTTCACCGTTCA
>JBDTMO010000437.1:0-5170 GCA_039934235.1 bacterium
CACCGGCTCGGCAGGTTGCCAGGCACCGTCTCGCATGACGGAATGCATGACGTGCATGGATCGAGGCGACGCGGTGGATCGCGTGAAGTAGACCTCGCGGCCATCAGGTGTGAACGTCACGGTGAACTCGTGGCCCGTGGAGATCACGCCCGGCGCAAAGACGACCGGCACGACGTGAGGCGGCGCGACGGCCGCGAGAGCGAGAACCAGAATGATGGTGAAGCGCATGACGGAACGTAGAGCGAGAACCGTGTCTCATCCAAGCCGTTCGCGACACAGAACGTACCGTTCACATCATTGATCTAAAGCTCGCGCGTCATCTCGATCATCGTTCTTCGGAACCCCGCGTTCGCAAAGACTCGCCGCGCGTGCTCATTCCGCTCTGCCGTCGAGAGCACTGCACGCGGGACGCCCCGGGACTTGAGGACGTCAAGCGTTGCTTCGAGCAGCATGCGACCAACGCCACTCCCGCGATGGTCGGGATCCACGATGATGTCGTACAGCACACCGGCCGGGCCGCGTAGCGACATGTAGTCGATGCCCTCGACGCCAGCGTAGGTGTATCCGATCACCTGGCCATCTCGCTCCGCGACCAACAGCACGATGCTGGGCTCCTCGAGTTGCGTACCGAGAAACGAGCCGTAGCCGGCCGCGGTTTGCGGTGTCGCCAGGATAAAACGGAGCGGATCGAAGTCGTGGTGGATCTGCACGAGCAGCGCGCCGAGCCGGCCGATGACAAGAAGGTCCTTGGTCGTTGCGCCGCGGATGATGACGGAGGAGTTTTCGATCATCGCCGGTTTCTCTGGCGTTTTGGCTGGGCGTTGCGCGGCGGTGGCTGAGTGGGCTTTGGTTTCGGAGATTCGGCGCGCAATGCGCTGATCGTAAGGTAGGTAACGGTATCCCAGGCGTTATGAATTCCAACGCACAGGAGCAGCAGCGTCGCTGCCGCGATCATCAACAGCGGCCATGCGCCAGTGCGACCCAGGAGCACTGCTGCGAGCAGAATTGCACCGTACGCGACAAATGGTAGCAGGACATGCCATATCCAGTCCTCGGCCTCGGGCTCGTAGGTTCGTTGGCGACGCGTACGGCGCATCACAATGGCAGAGTAGACCAGCGCACACACGCCGAAAATGCCAAGCGTCGCGCGCAGCAAGCCGTCATACTGACCCCACGGGGCGCACAACACCGCGGAGATCAACAAGGCGAGTGTAAAGTGCACGACCGTCGGCGTCCCGAATGCCGCGATGCCATCCTCTGCGTCGCCCAGCTTGGCCAGGCGGAGCGGGTCGCTCGTCAGCAGCGTCTGCACGACGAACTGCAACCCCGTCAGCGCGGCTGCCGCAGTTCCGGTAATCAGGTAGAAATTGCCCCAACCAGACAGTGCGACGTGAATGCTATCGTCCATTTGAGTTGCGTGCCTTCAGCGGTCGACCTGCGCCATCTGCTTCTCGCCATAGCGAGGCCCAGAGACTTTGTCCGGCGCAAGTGCTGCTTCCAGTACGGCCATGTCGCTGGCCGAGAGTGACAGCGCTGCTGCGCCGACGTTTTCTTCAAGATACGTTCGACGCTTGGTTCCCGGGATCGGCACGATGTCGTCACCCTTGTGCAGCAGCCAGGCGAGCGCGATTTGTCCGGCCGTCGCGCCCTTCGTCGCCGCGACATCGCGCACCACCGACGCAGCTCGCATGTTGGCGTCGAAGTTTGCGCCTTGATAGCGCGGGTCTCCGCGACGAAAATCAGTCTCCGGCAATTCTTCCGCGCGCTTGACGGAACCCGTGAGGAAGCCGCGACCCAGCGGCGCGAACGGCACGAGCCCGATGCCCAACTCCCGCAGCAGCGGGATGATACGTGGTTCGAGGTTTCGTTCCCACAACGAATACTCGCTTTGCAGCGCCGAGATTGGATGCACGGCGTGGGCGCGACGGATGGTTTGCTCGCCCGCCTCTGAGAGGCCGAGGTAACGCGCCTTTCCCTCGCGCACGAGGTCGGACATGGTGCCGACGACATCCTCGATTGGCACGGATGGATCAACGCGATGCTGGTACAGGAGGTCAATGTGATCCGTCCCGAGTCGACGAAGCGACGCCTCGACGACCTCGCGAATGTGCGACGGCCTGCTGTCGGTTCCGTCGATGACACCGTTCGCGTTGAACTTGAAACCGAACTTCGTCGCGATGATGACGCGGTCACGCCCACCAGCGATTTCCTTCAGCGCGCGCGCGAGCAACTCCTCGTTCGTGAACGGGCCGTATGCTTCGGCGGTATCGAGGAAGATGCATCCAAGCTCGATCGCGCGATGAATCGTGGCGATGGATTCGTGTTCGTCGCGCTCCTGTGGATCGCCGTACGCGTGGCTCATTCCCATAATACCGAGGCCGAGGGACGATACGATAAGGCCCTGGGTGCCGAGTGCGCGGGTGGTCAGCATGGCTAGTACACGTTTTAGAGGTTGGCCGGTATTGCTCGTCGCTCCCCCGCCCCACTCCGCCGATTCCAATCGGTTGAGCGCTTCCTGAATGGCAAGGTGCTGGTGCGCGAGTGACTACTCACGCGGTCGCTTACGCGGGACAAGATAATGCCGATGGGACGGTAGCGGCGGCAGGTGGGGGGCGCGAGTTACTCTGCGCATCGCCGGTTTCGCTCGTGTCACAGCGGTGCCCACATCCTGGAGTGGACACCGTCGTCGGGCGCTATTCGTGCGCCAGTTGAATCCGCGAGTGTGACGAACCGATTCGTTAACGCAGTTCCACCTGATCGCGAGATCCGCTCTTCGGCGTTTTTCCGACTGGGCGCTTGGTGCGAGGCGCGACGTCCGCCAGGCCGCCCGTCTCTTCTTCTCCAAGCTCTGCTTCAATATTCAAGGAACTCTCGGCAATCTGCGTCAGCAGCCGATCCGCTTCCTTTTCCTCATCGAGCGTCGTCTGCAGCAGATCGACGTGCGTACCGTACCCGAGTTGCTCGGCCCACGTCCTCACGCTTCCGTAACCTGCCATCTCATAGTGTTCGGCGTGCTGGGCGGCCGAGGCAAGGCCGGCATCGAGGACCGCTGGATCGGGATCCTCGCCGATCAAGTCTGCGCCTTCCTTGAGTATGCCTTCCATACCAGAGCACTTCTTGCCCTTCGGACTCTTGCCGAGGTCAGCGCAGAGTTGTACGAGGCGATCGACGTGGCCTTTCGTTTGTTCCAGATGGTCGGTAAAGCATTGCTTCAGTTTGGCATTCGTCGCGGCCTTGATCATCTTGGGCAGCGCCTTGAGAATCTGGTTCTCGGCGCTGTAAAGATCCTTGAGTTCCTCGACGTAAAGGTCGGCCAGGGTGTTGAGTGGCACTTGTGCTCCTGTCAGTAGTGTTCGCCGCGTCGGCACAGGTGCGCGCCATTCAGCGACGCCGCCACGCGAGCAACACCCTCACAATTTGCAAATCTCAGACCCCCGCCGGTGCGGTCGAGCGTCGTATTCCCAGCTTAAGTCCGCATCAATTGATGAGCTCTTTTGATGAGCGGATGGCACACATCGAGTCGAATGGATGCCCCTCTTCTCGACGCGGCGCATCGCACAAAGCGCGTGCGCTGATTTTCCGCCGCGTCCTGATTCGTCATCCGGTCGTGGCGCCGATGTCCGCACCCGGGGTCGATGCGAACATCGGCAGCCATCGCGCTCACGGGAAGGTGAGCGTGCCGCCCTCGAGCTTGAATGCCGGCATCTGAATTGGCCTGTCTGCGCAGATGCTGCCTGTGGGATACAAAACGTCGCGCGGTCCGCCACCGCCCATCGGACTTCCGCTCGCGAGGCTCAGTCGCGTTATCCCAAAGCCGCCAACCGGAAAGGCTTGCGGCTCAGTGCTCGTTATCACCTCGCCCTCGGCCCATGCGTCCTTTCCGGAAATCGAGGCGCATCGGGTCCTGAAGGTCATCGTCACGGTGCCCGCCATACCGTAGACTTTACCGTCGAGTATCGTGACGGTGTCTGCCCCACTGATGAAGGCGTTGTTTTCACCGAACTTCCACGCGCCTGACATCTTGTAAACGAGAAACCCGCCGGCCGCAGGCTGGTTTACCGTGCCCGAGTAGCGCACATACTTGGCCTCGGGTAAGGTCGGCGATTGAGCGGAGTCGCTGCAGCCGGCGAGGAGGCCGAGGCTTGTGAGGAGCGAGCAAAAGAGGTTGAGGCGCAACATGGAAGTTCTCCGGCGAGAGGGGTGATTGTGCAGGGCGTCTTGCCCGGGCCTATCTTCGTTTGCGCCCACCATCGCCGGATCATCGCCGCGTCATCGGCCGTATGTCATTGCAACTCAAGCTGTTCGGAGGCCTGTCGCTCGTCGACACGGAGACTGGAGCGGTGCGCGTTACGCGCCGTCATCGCCTCGCGGCACTCGCAATCCTCGCCAGCGCCGACGGACCAGTGCCGCGAGAGCGGATGCTCGCCCTGCTCTGGCCCGACAGTTCGGACGAGGGCGGTCGGCACTCGCTCGGCCAGGTGCTCTACGGTCTGCGTCAGGACCTCGGGCTGGTTGAGTTGGTCGGCGGCGCGACGGATTTGACGCTCCAGCGCGGCGCGCTGGAGTGCGATCTCTGGTCGTTTCGCCGCGCAATCTCCGCGTTGGATCACGCAGCCGCGCTCGACGTCTACGCCGGGCCCTTTCTGGACGGCATCCATTTGCCAGGCGCCGATCTCTTCGAGCGTTGGTGCGACGAGGAGCGCGCCGTGCTCGCTCGTCAGGCGCGAGGGTCAATGGAAGCGCTCGCGACCGGGGCGGAGTCACGAGGCGACGCGGCGGAGTCGGTGCGTTGGTGGAGGCAACTCGCGGCGGCCGACCCGATCAGCTCCAGGGTGGCGCTGGCGCTCATGCGCGCGCTCGCGAACACTGGCGACCGCGCCGCCGCGATCCAACATGCGCGCGTGCATCAAGCTCTTGTGCGCGCAGAGCTCGAGGTCGACGCAGATGCGTCGGTGCACGCGTTCGCTGAGGAGCTTCGAAGGTCCAACACGGCGTCGCCGGTGGTGACGGAGCCGCTGGCGACGGTTCAACCAGACTCTGTGGCAGTCCCGTCGTCCGCGGCCGAGCTATCGTCGAGCACTGACGCGAGCGTCGCGGCTCCAAGCCGCCGTGCGCGATGGATTATTGGCGCCGTCGCAACCGTGGCGGTTATCGCGGCGGGTTCGCAACT
>JBDTMO010000438.1:0-5155 GCA_039934235.1 bacterium
ATCGAACGCGTAACGCCACCAGCCCTCCGTCTGGGTGCTGATCCAGGTGGAGTTGCTTCGCGTACTGCAGAAACAGCACGTGGAAATTTCACGCGCGACCGCGGCGTTCAGCGTTACGGTCCCTGCGCCACCACGTGCGGGACGTGGAGGCCGTGCCGCCGATTCGGCGACGGCGAGTCCGCGTGCGTCCACTGAAACAGAGACGCGACAGTTTGCCGCGGGCACGTACATCGTCCGCATGGACCAGCCGTATTCACGCGCTGCGGACGCGCTGCTCGACAAGCAGTACTGGGCCCCGAACGATCCGCAGAAGACGCCGTACGACGACACCGGCTGGTCGTTCCCCGAGGGCTTTGCCGTGCAGGCGCTTCGCGTGGTCGACGCCAAGGTACTCGACACGCCCATGGAACTCGTGAGCGGCGACGTGCGCGCAGCGGGCGGAGTCACGGGTACAGGAACCGTGTTCGCGATCAAGCATAACGCCGACAACGCCCTGGCCACACTGCGCTACAAGCTCAAGACCGCAGACTTCCAGGCCGCCGAGGACACGTTTAGCGCGAACGGCCAGAAGTTCGCGCGAGGCTCGTTCATCATCAGCGGTGTCAAGCAAGCGGACCTCGACAAACTCACGCACGACCTTGGTCTTACGGCATATGCGCTCGCCGCGGCACCGTCAGTAAAGGTTCATCCCATCCGTGCCGCGCGCATCGCCATCCTCCACACCTGGATCAGCACCCAGACGGAAGGCTGGTGGCGTTACGCGTTCGATGCGCTCGAGATTCCGTACGACTACATCAGCGTGCAGGAGATCGCGAAGACGGCCGACCTGAACGCGAAGTACGACGTCATTCTCTTCCCGCCATCTGGTGGAAATGGCCAGGCCATCATCGACGGGTTGCCCAAGTGGCGAAATGCGATGCCATGGAAGAACACGCCCGAAACACCAAACATCGGGACGTGGGCGCAGACCGATGACATGCGTCAGGGACTTGGCTGGCAGGGGCTCGCCAACCTGCAGCAGTTCATCGCAAAGGGTGGCGTGTTCCTCACGTCGGACAACACGTCGGAGTTTGCAGTCACGTACGGGCTGACGAATGGTGTGGCGGTGAATCAGGCGTCACGCAGCAAGGTGGTCGGCAGCTTCCTGCGGACGACTGTGGTGGATAACACGAGCCCGATTACATACGGCATTCCTGACAACCTCGCCGTTTACAGCGACAACGGTCAGAGCCTGGGCGTCAGTTCCTCGCGTGGCGGCGGCCGCGGCGGGCGATTCGGCGGCGGCGCTGGCGAGCGTTCGACGGGCCGAGGGCTCGCGGAGGATGGCGATATTGTGCAGGGCCGTCCCGCGCTCGACTCCAGCAACACGGCAATACCAGTGGAGACGGTGCAGCCGTGGGCATACGCGCCGGTGACGCTGGATCAGCTTCGCAATCCACTGAACATCATTCCGCCCGATCAGCGCCCACGCGTCGCGTTGCGTTTCGGCGACGCGCGCGGACTGTTGGCGTCTGGCTTGCTCGAGGGCGGGGCGGATATCGCGCAGCGTCCGCTTGTCGTCGACGTGCCGGTGCAGAAGGGGCACGTGGTGTTGTTCGCGAACAATCCGGTGTGGCGCGGCGAGACGATCGGCAGCTACTTCCTGGTGTTCAACACGATCCTGAACTGGGATAGCCTGAACGCGGGACGCAAGCTGGACCCGAGATAAGGGTTGGTCGATGGCGATAGTGGCCTTTCAGCCACCAGTCGTTCAGGGGTCAGCTACAGTTTGAACAGCTTTCAGAGGTGTGTGTTCTGGTCATAAGACCGAGTACGCCACACCTCTGACTGCTGTTTAACTGCAATGCTGTTCAGTTAGGGTGCGAATAGATGTCATCCCGCAGGGCGGGCGAGCGCAGCGAGCGGATGTCGGGATCTTCTGTCTATACGCCCGACGAACGCCACGGCGCAGGGATAGTAGATCCCGACATTCGCTTCGCTCGTGCGGGATGACAACCCTATTGTGTTTAACTGTTTCTGGCTGTTAGCTGACGTGAAGTCGCTACTACGGCAACGGCACCGCGAGCAGGATTGGCGGAGTGAGACGCACGCCAGGCTTTACCACGCCATCATCGCGAAATTTTTCCCACTGGCTATTCGCGACGTATACAAAGTTGCTTCCCACGATCGTTCCGATTGTTGGCTCATCCGCCAGCAGCGAATTTTGGTCGAGCACGTCGGCGCGTGTAAACCGTGTGCCGGTTGTGTCGAGCGCAAAGCGCATGACGCGGGCAGGCGCCACGCCATTCTGAATCGCGATGATGCCATTGCGGTCAAAGACGATGCCGTCGCAGCCAAGGGACGTAGAGTGCGGTGCATCGGCCACGCGCGTGACGCGACCCGTTTGGATGTCGACGCGCGTGATGCCGTGCGAGTAGTCGGCCACGTAAACGATTCGGCCATCAGGCGCAGGCGCAATGCCCTGGAGCGAGCGGAAGAGAGGACTCGTGATCCGTTCAAGCGTGTCGGCCGTCGGGCGCAGGCGGTAGAGAAACGGCTCGTTCGAGTCTGAGAAGTAGACGTCGCCCAACGGGCCGACCGCGACGTCACCTAACACGTGCCCGCCCTGCACCACTGGAAGATTCCACCGACGCTTTATCTTTCCGTCGGACAGGCTGATCTCGAGCAATGCGGCAATCGATGAATCCGCGGCCGTGTAACCGAGCATCTGCGGAATGCCGGACGTCGTCGCCCAGAGCACATTTCGCGCGGTGTCCACGCGCGCCGCGAGCACCGCACCCATGCCGGGCGTCTCCCGAGGCCAGAGATCGCGCGGGAAGGCTCCGTCGGTCGCTGCGACAATGGTGCGATGCCGCACGCTGGTGACATAAATGGTGAGCGCCCGCACGTCGATGTCCATACCCTCGGGCCAGATGGAGGAATCGGCGAACGTCTCGATCAACCGGCTTCGTGCGTCCGGCATGCGGTTGCGCTGGAGCCGTTTGGCAATCTGCCTGAAGCCGGGCTGGTTGAGATAGGAACCGACGATCGTATCCGACGTCAGTTCGTTTCCGAGTCCCATGTCGGCGTACTCGGTGAGTGCGCGCATGACGCTTCGCCGATCGTCGACGAGCGCGGCGGCAGTCGCGGCGCCCCACAGGTACGCGGGCTGGGTTGGCCACGCCGCGGCCGCGTGCGCGAGTTCTCGGTTGGCGGTGGCAAGGTCGTGCGACCGCATGCCGATCTGTCCACGCCTCCACGCGAGCCGCGCTACCGCCGCCGAGTCGACCTCCGGAATTCCCGTGGGGGCTTGGGCAGCCAGGTCGCTCACGGGAGAGACGAGCAGCGCGAGGAGCAACAGTGAACGTGACAGCAGCATCGGCGCGAGGGTTCGAGTGGCACCGAAGGAACGTCAGGGCGGCGGTTCGCGCAAGCTGTTAAACCGGGCTGTCGGTCTGTCGGTCGCCGGCTGTTGCTGCACGCACATCAACTAAGCGTCAGCCACCCGACCCTACCGACTCCCGAACGTATCGCACGCGCGCGGGTCACCAGTGTCAAAACCCTTCTTGAACCAGCTCACGCGCTGCGCGGACGAGCCGTGCGTGAACGTGTCCGTATTCACGCGCCCTGTCGCGCGAGATTGCATGCGGTCGTCGCCGACGGCGGCAGCAGCGGTGAGACCTTCCTCGATGTCACCCTGCTGGAGAATGCTGCGCTGCTGCGTCGAGTGACCCCACACGCCGGCATAGCAGTCCGCCTGAAGCTCCAGTTTTACAGAGAGTTCGTTCTGCTGACTGGGATCTCGCTGCGCCATTTGGCGCATCTTCGCATCGGTGCCGAGGATGTGCTGGACGTGATGTCCGAGCTCGTGGGCAATGACGTAGGCCTGCGCGAAGTCACCGGCGGCAGCGAACTTCGTCTTCAACTCATCATAGAACTCGAGGTCGATATAGACCTTTTCGTCGGTGGGACAATAGAACGGACCCATCGCGGATTCACCCGTGCCGCATCCGGTGTCGGTCGCCCCACGGAAGAGGTGGAGTTTTGCGTCGTGATACTCCGCACCGAACTGCGGAAGCGTCTTGGCCCACGTCTGCTGCGCATCGTCGAGCACGAACGAGACGAAGCGAACCTCCGGCTCTTCGCGCGCGGAATCGGCAGGCGAGAGTGTCCCGTTGGATTGGGTGACGGTGCTGCCGCCCACATCGCTGAAGAAGTTGCGCCCGAAAATCAGGCTCAGGATCAGGAGCACCGCAGTGCCGCCAATGCCCATGCCGCCACGCCCGCCGAACCCGCTCGAGCCTCGCCCGTCTTCCAGATTGGAGCTACGGCCGTTGTCTTTCCACAACATGTCGGTGCCTCGCGTCAGGTATACCGCGAGCAAAAGCAAGAAGTTGGCCCCCGGCGCGTCGATGAGCTCGGTGCATCTTTGGAGATCTGGGTGCAGATCCTTCGACTCGCTTCGCTCGCTCAGCATGACAGCTACTGACTTTCGCGACTGAGTGGCGGCATACTCTCCCCCATGCCCTCACAACAGCGCTATCAGACCGTGTACGACGAAGCCACCGCCGACCCCAAGGGCTTCTGGTCACGGGCCGCGACGTCCATCGTCTGGAGTACGCCATTCGAGCGCGTCATAGACGGCTCGCGCGCCCCGTTCTACACGTGGTTCACCGGTGGTGAACTGAACACGTGCTACAACGCGATCGACTACCACGTCGAAAATGGTCGAGCGGAGCAACTCGCGGTCATCTACGATAGTCCGGTCACCAGTACGAAGCGCACGCTGACGTACGCCGCCCTTCGCGACGAGGTCGCGCGATTCGCCGGCGTCCTCACCACACTCGGCGTCACCAAGGGCGATCGCGTCATCATCTACATGCCCATGACCGTCGAGGCGCTCGTCGGCATGTACGCGTGCGCGCGCATTGGCGCGGTGCACTCAGTGGTGTTTGGCGGGTTTGCGTCGGCAGAATTGGCGGCGCGCATCGACGACGCGCGACCCAAGGTCGTACTCACCGCGAGTTGCGGCATTGAGGTCGCGCGTGTCGTGGCCTACAAGCCGCTTCTCGACAGGGCGATCGAACTCGCATCGCACACGCCGCAGCATTGCATCGTGCTACAGCGCGAACAGCTGCGATGCGTCGCGATGCTGTTCGGCAAGGTTGCCGAGCAG
>JBDTMO010000439.1:0-5147 GCA_039934235.1 bacterium
GACACTCAGGCACCAGGCGGTCGTACTATTCAGCTCGTGCGGCCTTTCGCTTTTCCGCCCACCGGTAGAGCAGAAACCCAATCACGACGAGCACCGATAGTGCGATGCCGAGCTCTTCGAGATAGTCGTCGAGCGTCGAGAGGTTCTTGCCGAATACGAATCCGACGCCGCTGAAGGTGACGGCCCACAGGAGGCCGCCGGTGAAGTTGACGACGGAGAACGTGGGAAAGGGCATGTGTGCAACGCCTGCCATGAGCGACCCGAAAATCCGGAGGAGCGCGACGAACCGTCCGAGGAATACGGTCTTCGCGCCATGTCGCTGGAAATACGCTTCGGTGCGTGCGAGACGGGCAGCATCGAGTCGAATCCAATGCCCGTGCCGTACGAGCAAGCCGCGTCCTCCGAGCCGTCCAATCCAGTAGCCAGCCGACCCGCCAAGCACAGTCCCGATCGTCGCCGCGATGGAGACGCCGATCACGCTGAGTGAGCCCGTGGCGGCGAAGGCAGCTGCGGTGACCACTGCCGTTTCGCCTGGCAGCGGCAAGCCGATGCCTTCGAGCGTCACGAGCAGCGCTACGGCGAAGTACCCGTAGCGTTCGATCAGGTGGGTGAGGATCTCGAGCATGGTGGGTAAAAGAGAAACCCACAGTCTAGTCGCGGGGTTCTCAGTGTGGCGAGCTGCTCTGCCTCATTTCGAATACGCCATTCTGGAAATCGAGGTGCATTCGCGACGCCAGCGCGACATCCGACCCCAGCACACCGTCGAACAACAGGAACGTCCAATGCCGTTCCGGAGCCACGGGCATGTTCCTTAGCGTCATTGAATAGTCGCCGTCGCTGAGCGCAAACCAACGGGCCACCCACTCGGTACGATGTTCCTCGGTGCCGAGTCCCCTGATGGAGCCTCGGCGCATGGCGACGGGAGTGTCCGGGTGCTTACGAAGCAGCGTGGTGGTGACGTACGTCCCTTCCGCGCCGGTATCGAGACCGAACAACAGCGCGCGGCCGTCCTTCGCGATCATGCGTACCACGGGGTATCCCACCCAGAAGAGGTTGCGCACGGTCCGGAGATTCTGGCGGGGCCGGCTGATCGTGATGGTTCCTGCTGCGGCATCGATCACGAGATCGAGATGCCGAAGCACGTCGGTGCCGATGACACCATCGATGTTCACTTCCTCTTCTGTCCCGTTGACGACACGATGGTCGAGGCGAAGTGCGCCGCGAGTCACGAGCGCAGCGCCAATGCCGCGCGCTACCATTGGTCCAATCGCGAGTGAGTCGATGAAGACGGCGCGGGCGGGGATGTGACCAGCAACGACGGAAAGCGCCAGCGTGTCGCGCGCGGCGAGTTTGACTCCTGATGCAACGGCGACTTCGTCGGAAAGGAGCGTCATGCTCGCGCCGGTATCGAGCCAGAATTCACGCGCCACTCCGTTGACGCGCACGGTCACGACTGGAGTTCCGAACGCGCTCCGGCGCATGGGGAGCGTGACTGGCGACGATGGGACGTCCATGACCGGCATCGGCACATCGAAGAGCGCGCGACCCCATCGCTCCACGCCAGCGTGTGCAACCTCGGGGTCCGCCGTTTCGGCGCTATCCCTGTCGATGCCGATCGCAGCAAGTGCAGGCCAATCGGATTTCCACGAAAGCGCCATCGTGAGTCCGATGCGCGCGCGTGCACGCACGGCGGGGTCGCCCGCCTTCAAGTGCAGCGCGCGGAATGCAACCGATGCGCCATCGGGATCGCTGAGCATCAACCGGGTCAACGCGAGCGAGAACGTGCGCTGGTCCATCGTTCGAGCGGCGGCGTCTGCGCTCGCGACATCGAGTATTGCGATGCTTTCCCAGAAGTCGCGTGAGTCGATAACGCTCTTGCGCAGGGAATAGCGGTTGTGCTCGAGCGAGACGGTAGTTCCCTCCTCGATCGTGTCGACGGGAACCACAACTCGGCCCTCGACGATGTCGTCGGCGGCCGGCAAGCGTACGCCGCTGCGACAGGCGACGGCAGCGCTGATGATGGCGAGAGCGACAGCGAGCGTCGCGTGCTTGTAGTTGATGTTACGGTCCACCAATGGCAGACCCGGTGTGCCCTTCAAAGGACACCAAGTGATGGAACTAAAACGTGCAGGCGTGGCGTCGCGTGAGGCATCGATTCAGAAGTCAGGAATCAGGCGCTCAGGTGGCAGCCTGCAGCCTGCAGAGGTTCAGGGGGAGGGGCGCACCGATATCTCTGCTTGCATTGCGCTCCGCGCATCGCACTTCGAATGCCATCCCCTGTAAGCGGTCGGCTGCAGGCTGCGACCTGCGTTCCTTCAATCTGAAGCCGGCTCGCTGAACCGTCGATGGTAGATCCCGACACGAGCGGTTGCTCGAGCGGGATTACAGCTCACCCACGATAGCAGATCAGGGATCGCGCGTCAGCGCCACGCGGACAAGCAACGTTCGCCCGGGCGCCGGTTCGTAGAATTTTCCGCCAGCGGCGTTGACGCTCACGCTGCCAACCGACCGAACGCCGCCGATGTTTTGCAGCGCGACCAGCGGCGCCAATCGCGCCCCGCCCACGCGAACGTCCCGCCCGATCCCCACGCCAAAGATCGCGCGCCCCGGAGCCTGCGCCGTGTTCGCGTCATCCACGACCATCGTCCCCGCAAGATCGGCGGTTGCCGAGAGTGTCGTCTGGCCCGCGCGCATCGTGGCTGACGTCGTGAATGCATGCTCGGGCACGCCCGGAATGCGCTTACCGGCGTATGACGTCGTGCCGACGACGTAGCTCACGTAGCGAAAGTGCGAATAGTCGTACGCTGCCCGGAGCGAGACCGGGCCCGCCTCTGCATCGACACCGACTTCGCCGCCCCGACGCAACGTGCGACCGGCATTGCGGAAAAACCGCCGACCATTGCCGTTCGGGATGTCGAATGGCACTAACTCGTCGCGCGCATGCGCCTCGAATGCGGCGACATCCCAGCGCAGTGGCGTGCCGGCGAACAATCCCTTGCTGCCCACTTCGAACGTGACCGTGCGCTGCGGCTGGAGACCAGGATTGATTCCCGCCGATCCGTCTTCCTTGTTGCCAAGCTCCGTCGTGGTCGGCGTTTCGAAGCTCGACGAAACGTTTCCGTAAAACGACGCCAGCGGCTTCGCGCGCCACACGACGCCAGCGGACGGACTCACTGCATGTAGTGTCCGCTCGCCAGAATCATCAGCGTTCGTCGCGGTGATGAGACGATCGCGCAGACGGAATTGCACGGCGTCGCTTCGCACGCCCGCCGACGCAAGCAACGTTGGTGCGAGCGCAATTTCTCCGCGCACGAACGGCCCGACGTTGCCAACCAGCTCGCGTTGGTTTTTGCGCAACGCACCGCGCTCCGTAAGACCACCAGCGCACACCGCGCCAATGCAGTTGTCGTATTCCTGCCGGTCATCGTTCAGCCACTGCGCATCCGCACCCGCGGAGAGACGCACGTCGCGCGCGCCAACCAGTCCGTGCCCACTCACGCGTAGTGATCCGCCGCCGCTCGCGCGCTTGACGTCCACGATCGACTGCGTCAGTGGATTCGCGAGCGTCCGCGCGCTGGCGAACGCTGTTGCATCGATCGTTGCATTCGCGCCGAGCGACTGTCGAGCCACGAGGGAGAGATCGGCTTGACGGACCGTCTTGCTGGCGCCCTTGGTGACGGACAGTGCGTCGGCCTGACGAGGATTCGCGTCGAACTGCGCCCGCGTAAGCGCGCCCGGACTCTGCGCGCGCGACACATCGGTAATGCGCGCAGACAGTATCAACGGCGACGATCCGTCGCCGCCTTCGGGCGTGAGCAGCATGCGCAGCGCGCCGCGTGTGGCGCGCTGATCGGAGTAGTCGCGAAAGCCCTTGCCGACAATGC
Source organism: bacterium (assembly GCA_039934235.1). Taxonomy (GTDB): domain Bacteria; phylum Gemmatimonadota; class Gemmatimonadetes; order Gemmatimonadales; family Gemmatimonadaceae; genus AG11. The sequence continues at coordinate 3,885 of JBDTMO010000439.1, forward strand.
GCGTAATCTAGGAGGTGATACCGAATGCGCCGGCTGTTCCCGCTGCTCCGGTGGAGGTGACGGTTGGCGTCGAGCCAGCGGCAACCACGCGCGCATACGGCACGAAGAGCGCAGACGGTCGCGCTGAGCGTATGTCGATTACGCCGCCGGCGGCATTGCCGTACAGCGAGGACGCACTGCCGCGCACGATCTCGACGCGTTCGGCGCCCTCGAGATCGAGGACGTCGACTGGCGTCTGTCCGTCAGGCAGCGTGACGGGCACGCCGTCCTGCAACACGCGCACGCCACGCACACCAAAGGCAGAGCGTGCGCCGAATCCGCGAATGCTCACGCGCGGATCCTGGGCGGGATTCTGCCGATTCGCGAGCAGCACGCCAGGCACGGCGAAGAGGAGCTCATCCACACCGGTCTTGCGCAGTGCAGCAAGCGCGTCGGGGCGCGAAATCGTGACGGCGTAGGGAAGATCGAGTGGCGCCCGCGGGCCTTCGCGCGTTGCGGTGACGTTCACGACGGGCAGCTTGGTACGCGTCGTATCCTGAGCGCGTGCGATGGCCGGTGCCATCAAGAGGGCAGCGGACGCAATCGCCGCGAGTGTCAGTCGATGTGAATGCATTCGACAAACGTAGGTGAATTGTGTCATGGCCGTTGCGGGAACCGCGCGATCACACTGTATCTGGACACGAGGCCGCTCGTGGAATCCGGCTCGAGATACAGGTCTCCGTCGCGCAGCAGCCACGCGTGCGCGAGCATTTCGCCACGCTCGTCGCGCCGGACGCCGATGCAGAGATCCACGGCTCGTCCCGCCGCGCGCATGAGATGGTAGAGCACCACCGCGCGACGCAGGCAGGTGCGTGTCCACGGGCGCGGCATGCCGGCGAGCGTGTCGTCGACCCACCGCGCCGCGACGAGGTCGTCTGGGACGCTCGACATCTGCGCGCGCGCGGTGAACGTGAGCACGCGCTCCAGACGGGTGAGCGGCAAGAGCTCGAGCATGGGCGGAATGAGCGCCGCCGCCATAATCGCACGCAGCCGCCACCCGACCGGGATCTCGGCGCTCAGCGCTCCCCCAACCTCGAGGGCCATGACTCCTGGGACATGAGGCGCAAACTGACGGGCTGAGGGGGGAATTGCCAGTCTTGGAGGGTTGGCAGCCCGACGGATGCGCACCCGGTCTGGTTCAGCGCGACAGTCTGCCATCAGGAGCATTTACCGCAGAGTTGATATGAGAAAGGCCTTCCCCTGGCCGGTCGCGGCGTAGCAATA
>JBDTMO010000440.1:0-5145 GCA_039934235.1 bacterium
CCGAGCGTTCCGGTCTGCGAGCTCGTGCTCGCGATCGCGCAGTGCCGCGGTGCGTTCGTCGACCAGCTGCTGGAGCTCTTTCGCGCGACCGCGCAGACGCAGCTCGCGGAACCGCACGCCGCCGAACAACAGCAGTCCGAACGCCGCGAGCACCGCCCATCGAAAGAGAGTCGTTTCGATGAGCTGCGGGATCACGTGCACTGCCAATCGCGTTCCCGGCTCGTGCCATCCGCCAGCGAGGTCGCTCGCTTCGACGATGAAGCTGTAATGTCCAGGCGGGACTTTCGTGTAAAACGCCGTGCGTCGATTTCCGGCGTCGACCCACGCGGTGTCATAGGGGTCGAGCCGATACCGGAAGCGGACGTTCGTTGGTTCGACGAACGTCAGAGCGGTGAACTCGATCTGTACGTTCCGCTGGCTCGGGCGAAGGGCGATCGAGTCGTGCTCGGGGCGCACGGTTTCTCCGCCCGCGAGCATTCGCTCGACGACGACGCGAGGCGCGATGCGTTCACGGCCGATGTCCGCGGGATTGACGACGACCACGCCGTCCTGCGTCGGAAACCACAAGCGCCCGTCCGGACCCTTGGCGCCAGCCGGTTGAACACCACCATTGCCTTCGCGATTGCGTATGCCGTCACGTTCCGTGTATGCGATCGAATGGATCGTCGAGGCCTTTCCTTCGGCGAACGCATTCAACTCGGCGCGTTCGACCCAGAAGATGCCGCGGTTGGTGTTCATCCACAGGCGCCCACGGTCGTCCTCGAGGATCTGGTGGATGACATCGTCGAACAGTCCGTGCTTCGATCCGACGTGCACGATCCCTTTCGACACGTTCGTGCCCGCAGTGCGCGCATCACTCCATGCCCGCGGATCGAGACGCGCGAGCCCCCGCCCTTCCGTGCCAACCCAGAGCCATCCGTCCGCGTCCTGATAGAGCGAGCGAATGAGATCGCTCGGAAGTCCATCGGCGCTCGTGATGTACGTGAGGGTGCCTTCGCGGTATCGCACGAGGCCCGCACCGTTCGTCCCCATCCAGAGCGCGCCGTCCGTGGTGCTCGCGAAAGCGCGCACCGTCGCTTCGCGCCCCTTGAACGACGTCGGGAACGTGGTCCACGTCTTTCCATCGTAGCGAAAGAGTGCGCCGGACGCGCCCGCCCACAGACGACCATCGGCATCGCCGTAAAGAGCGAGCACCGCTCGATCGCCAAGCTCGCGCGGACGCTCGACGCGGCAGGACATCGCTGGCGGGGTGCACCGCAACAACCCTCCCTCACCCGTCGCCGTGGCCATCCACATCGCGCCACTTCCGTCTTCATGGAAGGAGTTGACGGACAGCGGCATTTTGCCGTCGCCGACAATCGTCGCTCGACCGGTGACAGGATCGAGGCGGCTCGCGCCCTTGCCCCAGGTTCCGAGCCAGATCTTGCCCGCGCGATCGGCGTACGTCGCATACACGTTCGGATAGCTGACGCCCTCCGCGACGCTGTAGGTGGTGAACAATCCCTCCTTGAGTCGATGGAGCCCGCCGGCGTCCGTGCCGATCCAGAGATTCCCCTCGCGATCGAAGAGCGCCGAGGATACGGTGCGATGCTCGGCGAGCGTGAACACCTGCCGCTCGTCGCGGAACACATCCGTCCCATTGACCGTCCACACCGCCGCGCCGTCTGACCACAGACGCTTGCCGGCGATACTCGATTCCCGGCGGATGAGAACGGCGTTGGCCGAGTCGATCCGGTAGACACCTGCGGCAGTTTCGGCGTACCGCACACCGGTTGCCCGCACCTGCACCACATCCGTCACGAGCGAAAGCGGCGGGCCTGGAATGCGCACAGCATGATCGCGCAGGGTCCACAATCCGCGATTGCCCGCAATCCAGAGCGTGCCTGATGGATCTTCAATGAGCCGATTGATAAAATCGGCGTCGATGTCGGGAAGTGTTGGCACCTTGGCTACCTGCGTGCCGCCGGTGACCTTGAAGATCCCCGCCCCGGCGGTACCGACCCACATCGTTCCGTCGCGTCGGCGCATTACGGACGTGACTCGTGTGTCCAACGTGCCTTTCCCGACGCGAACCAGTCGATCACCGCGGACGTTCCACAGCCCCTCGGGAGTTCCGACCCAGACGGCGCCGGATGAGTCGACGAACATCGTCGGAAGGTTCCCGCCCGGTCGTCCATTCTCAAAGGCAATGTTTTCGAATCGGCCGGCGCGGAACCGCACGATATGACTCTGCTCTGTCGCGAGCCAAAGTGCCCCGTCGCGACCTTCGCTCAACTGTACGATTCGGTTACTCGGCAGCCCTTCGGAGTTCGCGGTATTGAAGACGGTAAAGCGAATGCCATCGAAACGGACCAGTCCATCGAATGTCGCGGCCCAGAGATATCCGGTGCGATCCTGAACGAGACCGTTAACCGAGTTGACGGGGAGGCCGTCCTTGGTGGTCCACGATTCGTGCACCCACGTTTGCGGCGAGGTGCTCGGTCCGCCAGACACGCCCGGCGCTTGGGCAGCCGCATCGCGCGCGGCCACTTGAACGAGTAGCGTCACGACCACGGCGCAAATGACTCTCGGCGTGTTCATCTCGCGAATTCGGAGACGCGCACGGCAGTCGACATGAGCGGCGAGATCGTAGACACTATCAATGCTGCCAAATGCAGTGAGCTCTCGGAAGGGCGCGAGTTCGGTCTGTCCTTTACGCAGCGAGGATTTTCACCCGTGAAGTGCCGTGCCTTCGCGTCGAAGTGAAACAGCACTGCGGCGTAGTCGGTATCTCCGTCATGCCAGATCAGAGGCGACTGGTACGCCTCGCAGCTGGAGGTGCGTCACGGACGCGTCGATAGTCATGCCATCTTTTTCATTCTTTACGTCGATGCGCCCGTGACCGTAATCCTGTCCGCACCCACACCATCGCCCGTAATGATGTGCGAGCTGCAGCGACCGTCGTCTCGATCCTTTGCCGAGCATGCCGCGGTGACTGCAATGAGTGCCAGACAGACGTGAAGGCGCGCCGGCCTGCTTCTCACGAGACGAGGGCGACTTAACGCAGGACGAAGCCGGAATCCACAACAGGCCGCGCTCCATTCGCTGCGAGCCACCCCGTCATGTACATCCACTTCGTGATGCGCGTCAGCTTCGCGTAATCAATCGTCTTCGGTTCGTCGCGCGGCGTGTGGTAATCGTTATGCAGGTTCGACGAGAAGAACAGTGCCGGCACACTCTTCTCGGCGTACGGCACGTGGTCGCTGCGAAAGTACCACCCCTCCGGATGCGACGGGCGATCCCACAGCGAGTCGATCACGAAATTGCTCGTCGCGTTGTTCGCGTCGATTGCCATCTGCACCAACTGCGTGGAGTTCCGATGCGGAGGCTGCGCGCCCATGAGCGCAGCAGTGTCGGGGTTATTGCGGCCGAGCATGTCGCCATTCAGTACGGCGACGATCTTGTTGAGCGGCACCACGGGATGCGCCACGTGATAACGTGAGCCGAGCAACCCGCGCTCTTCGGCGCCGTGAAAGATGAAGAGCGCCGAACGCTTGCTCGGCTGCTTCTTCCACGCGCGTGCGATGGCGAGGAGCGCGACACTCGTTGTCGCATTGTCGTCGGCGCCGTTCCAGATCGAATCCCCGGCCACTGTGTAGCGCACGCCATCATGATCCTGGTGCGAGCTGAAGAGAACGTATTCGTCGCGCAGCTTTGGATCCGTGCCGCGAATGACACCGATGACGTTCGTGGAGGGATAGTCGAACACCTCGAGCCGCATGCGGATGTCGGCGATCTGTCCGTCAGTACGCCAGTCGGCGAGCGAAGCGCTGTGGACGAGCAACACTGGCACCAGCGTACGTGGGGGCGCGGGCGCAACCTGTTGTCCGGGCGCGGCGTTCGGGTTTGGCTGGCGAACGAAGCGCGGCACGCCGCCCACGACATCATACGTCCCGCGCGATTGCACTTTCGCGACGGCATCGAAGGCGATCTCCGCAACCGAATCCGCAACGATCACCACCGCCGCGGCACCTCGACGCATGAGCGCATTGGACATCGCCGTAATGGCAGGGCGCGTGTAATTGTACTCGTAGGTGTTCGTCGTCGATCGGACCTGTGCCGGTGCTGGCGCGACGAGCACTGCAACGGCCACCTTGCCACGGACGTCAACCGTGGTGTCTCGGTAGTCGCTTAGGAAAACTGTCGGAGCACTGACGTCACCCGCGGTGTTCGACGCGGGCGAAGCCTCTGTCCACAACGCGAGTGACTTCGCGCCGAGCTTCACGGAGCTCGCCGTGCTCGAGATGCGCGAGCGGCGCATGTTCCACCACTGGAACCAGCTGCCCATGTCACCGAGTGGCTTGAGGCCGATCTTCTCCATCTCGTCGGCGACCCAGACGGAGGCGTGCATCTCGTCGATGGTGCCTGCCTCGCGTCCGCGAAAGTCGTCGCCACCCATGACGTAGAGGTCGCGTTTGATATCCGCTTCGCGAATCGAGGAGATCGCGGCGGGGACTTTAGGCGACTGGGCTTCCAACATGGCGAACGGCGCGGCGACGAGCGCCGAAAGCACGAATCGGGTGAGGCGGATCATGTGAGACGCTCTAAGTGGAAGTGTACACGTCACTGGCCTGGACACATTACTATTGGCTGCGCTTCGTAAAGCCGCGCCGAATTGCACGTTCGCGGTGAAGAGCGGAACGCCCCGCTGATTTGGTTGGGGAGAAAGGTGTGCCCTGGTTATGCCTTGCGCACTGGGTAGCGCACGTGTGTAACGCCAACGCCCGCGATCACCGTGGGGTCGCCAAGCACCGCCGGCGTGCCGGCGAGGCGATCGAAAAGGCGAACTCCGGAGCCAAGAAGAACCGCCGCGATGTCGACGTGGATTTCGTCGAGCAGTCCGGCATTCAGCAACTGCTGAATGGTGTCGGCGCCGTGGACCGCAACGTTCTTTTCGCCGGCGGCGGCTTTGGCTTGCTTCACGGCGCTCTCGATGCCGTCGGTCACGAAATGGACCGTGGAGTTGGGTCGCGGCCAGCCGTCGGGAATTTGATGAGCGAGCACGAATGCTGGTCCCCACGCGTGATTCCCGCCCCAACCTTCGGCGACCGCGAACGTGCGTCGGCCGGTGAGCACGGCCCCGAGTTCCGACCAGAGACTTCGAAG
>JBDTMO010000441.1:0-5144 GCA_039934235.1 bacterium
TGGACCAGGCTGACCGCACGCTTTTCCTGATACGGGCTGCGGCACGAGAAGGCCGTACGCTCACTGAGCGCCGGCCCTGCGGCAACATCGGGGCCCTCCACAGCGAGTCGTCCACCAGCGACGCGCCGGGGCAGGCGGCTTCCGTTTCGTCAGGGGCGCGCAATCTCTGCGTGTTTGCCACGACAGACCTCGTGGAGCTGCTGGACCGCGTGCCGGGCTACTACGTCGTGTACGACAAGGACGACCGCCAGATATACAGCTCAGTTGGGATCCGCCAGCTGTCCGACGACGACCGTCTCGCGTTCGACCGCGCGGCGGTGAAGCTCGTGCCCGGCGGCGAAGACACTGTGGTGCCCGTGAGTGAATTGAACTTTGGCGGCGGACTCCTTATCGCCGCGCGGCCCGACTCGGCGCTCCGGTTCATCACGCGCGTCGTGGCCGGAATGCCCACCACACTCGTGGAGCTCACGCCCAGTGTGCTCATCGGCACCATGTTCGTGGTGTTTCCGTTCCTGATCCTTGCTTCCGTCGGGGTGTCCTACGCCATCGCAGGACAGGCCATCGAGCCCATCGAGCGGATCATCAACGAAGTGGAAGCCATCACGGACGGGCGCTCATTGCACCGGCGTCTTCCGTCGGATCTGGGCAGCGAGGAGTTGTCACGTCTTGGCACGACGCTGAATGCCATGATCGGACGCCTGGAGACATCGTTCGGTGCATTGCGCCGGTTCACGGCCGATGCGAGCCATGAGCTCAAGACGCCGCTGACGGTGATGCGCGCCGACGTTGAACGGGCGATGCACCCGAATGCGGCAGGCAGCGAAGCGATGCAGGCGCTCGAAGAGGCGTTGCAGGAAACGGCGCGCATGTCTGACCTCGTCGACAGCCTCCTCACGCTCGCGCGTGCAGATGAGGGTCGCTTTGATCTGCACCGTGAGCCAGTGGCCCTGGGACCACTCGTTCGCGACGTGTACGAGACCGCCGTCATTCTCGGCGAACACGCCGGTCAGCGTGTGACGCTCAGCGTGCTGGAGGAGGCTATTGTAGACGGCGATGCGCGTCGGCTGCGGCAGCTCTTTCTCAACCTCATCACCAATGCCATCAAGTACACGTCGCGTGGCGGCAGTGTGGAGATTTCATTGAGCCGGCTGCTTGGCGACGAGATTGCGTTCACCGTGCGCGATTCTGGAATTGGCATCTCGGCGGCGGACCTTCCGTACGTCTTCGACCGGTTCTGGCGCGCGGATCGGGCGCGTTCTCGTGGTAGTGAGCGAAGCGGCTTCGGCTTGGGGCTCGCGATCAGCCAATGGATCGCGCACGCGCACGGAGGGCGCCTCACTGCGCAATCACGTCTTGGTCGCGGCTCGGTGTTCACGGTGGTGCTGCCTATCCTCGTGCTCGATGCGGAGGACGAGCGAGTCACGGCGTGATGCGTACGACATCGGCTACTAACTCGGTCTTCACCAAATCTTAATCCGCTGGTGGTTCCGGACGTCTCGCGTCGGAATAGTTTGCGTTGTGGAAGTGGGTGTCCCGTCCTTTAGCCAAGGGAAGGTCTTCGAGGACATGTTCAACAATCTGCTGGAATCCAAGCCAAAGAAGCAGCGCACCACTGGAGGTTTGATCCTCAGTGGCGTCCTGCACGCGATTGTCGGCACGGCTGCCGTGTACGGCACGCTGCAGGCGAAGAACACGATCGAGAAGGCGCACGCGGAGAAGGTCGAGTTCGTCGACGTGAAGAAGAAGGAGCCGCCTCCGCCGAAGGAAGAGCCGAAGCCCATTCCGAAGGAGGTCGTGGTTGCGCCGCCTCCGCCGAAGGGCTTCCAGGTGCTCACGGCGCCCATCAAGGTGCCGGATGTACTGCCGGACATCGACCTGTCCAAGAAAGTCACGGACGAGGCTGATTTCTCCGGAAAGGGTGTGGCGGGTGGTGTCGCGAAGGGTGTCGTGGGAGGCACAGGCCCGGTCGGCGATCAGCCGTATTTCGAGTTCCAGGTCGAGAAGCAGGTGCAGCAAATACCGGGAACTGGCAACCTGCGCTATCCCGACATGCTCCGTTCTGCAAACGTCGAGGGCGAAGTGCTTGCCCAGTTCATCGTCGATGCGGACGGCCGCTACGAGGCCGGCAGCTTCAAGGTGCTCAAGTCAAGCCACGACCTGTTCACGCAGGCTGTGAAGAACGCACTGCCCAACATGCGCTTCTACCCTGCAGAAGTGGGCGGCAAGAAGGTCAAGCAACTCGTCCAGCAACCGTTCACTTTCTCGCTCAGCAAGGGCGAATAACCTTTCCGGAGACTTAGCATGGATCTCTCGCTGATGGACATGTGGAACAGCATGGGCAATTTCGCCAAGGGCATCGTTTTCGTCATGGCGATCATGTCCATCTATTCCCTCACGGTCATGGTTTCCAAGTGGTGGAGCCTTCGGAAGGCGCAGAAGGAGACCATCAAGTTCGCTCCTGAGTTCTCGCAGTTCCTGGAAGAGGACAATCTTACGGAAGCGATCAAGCTCGCTGAGAGCTACAAGAAGTCGCACGTGGCGCTCGTGCTCGGTGGCGCGCTCGGCGAAGTGAAGCCGCTCATTCAGGATGGCTCGGTGACGGTATCCGACATCAACTCGGCAGAGCGCGCGGTTGAGCGTAACATGCTGCTCGAGATCACGAATCTGAAGCGCGGCCTTGCGGTACTCGCGACCGTGGGCGCCACGGCACCGTTCGTCGGTCTGCTCGGCACCACCATCGGAATCATCAACGCCTTCCAGGGCATGTCGAAGTCCGGCTCGGGCGGTCTGGCCGCAATCGGTGGTGGTATTTCCGAGGCGCTGGCTACGACGGCACTTGGACTTCTCGTCGCTATTCCGGCCGTGTGGGCCTACAACTACTTCCAGACGAAGATCGACAACCTCACGGTTGAGATGACCTACGTCTCGAAGGAAATGATCGATTACCTCATCAAGGGCGTCTCGGGCGAGTTCGGCCGGTCGCGCTTCACTCGCGAGTTCAACGCCTCGTCGGGCGCCAACGCGCCGCTGACCTGACTCGCGTCTACTCATTGAGGAGGTAGACCGATGTCAATGTCAGCAGGTGGAGGCGCGGGCGTAAAGGCAGAACCGAACGTAACGCCGATGATCGACGTCATGCTCGTGCTGCTGATCATCTTCATGGTGGTCACGCCCGCCCTGCTCGCGGGTTTCAACGCGGTTCCGCCCCAAGGGCAGAACCTGATTGATCATCCGGAAGATGATGAGATCGATCAGGTTCTCGGCATCGACCGCGACGGCAATTACTACCTGAACAAGAAGCCCATCGCGAAGACGGCGATCGAAGCCGAGATCAAACGCGTGTACGAGAACAGGACGGTCGACAAGGTCATGTACCTCAAGGCCGACAAGGATCTTCTGTACTCGAAGGTCGTTGATGCTACGGACATGGCGGCGAAAAATGGCGTCCGCATGCTCGGCCTCATCAGCGATCAGAGGAACGGCACGGTCTCCACGGTCGCGGGCGACTCGAAAGCCCAACAGACGCTTAAGAAACCATAGGGAGCCGCGGAATGGCATTCACTTCAGGTGGTAGCGGCGGCTTGACCAATGAGATCAACGTCACGCCGATGATCGACGTGCTGCTCGTGCTGCTGATCATCTTCATGGCGGCGTTGCCGACCATGCGGAGATCGGTCGACGTGCAACTCCCGGATCCGACGCCGGCGCTCGCCCCACCAGGCGCTCAGTCGAATCAGATCGTGATGGAAGTCACTCCAACCGGTTACATGATCAACTCCGAGAAGGTGGACGAGGAGCATCTCGCCTCCCGCTTGAAGGAGATCTACGATCCACGGCCGGAGAAGATCATTTTCGTGAAAGGGTCGCCCGACGTGAAGTACGAGCTCGTCGTGCACTCGATGGACATTGCGCGCGGATCTGGGGTGAAGGTCATCGGCGTTCCGCCCAAGGACACCCCGGGTTCGACCAAGTAGTTCGATCGGGCGAATCGTCCCGCTCGGCAGATTTCTTATACGGCGGACGAACCTTTCGAGGGTCGTCCGCCGTATAACGTTTGTCCTGCGCCGACGTGAATTCTCGGTTGTCGCGACCGCTCTCGTCACGTCCGGTTGTCATCCTTGAGCGAGCGTAGCGCGTCGAAGGATCTGCATCTCTTGTCATCCTGAGCGCGCGCAGCGCGTCGAAGGATCTGCACCTGCCCCCACCCCAGAAGCATCATGGAATCTCCGCAGGACCCAGGAACGCATGACTTGCCGGCTCGACCGGCGTATCGTGTCCCGGTCGGACTCCCACTGCGCGATGAGGGGAGACGCCAAGGAGCTATTATTTCGGTGCTCGTGCATGCGATCATCATTGCGCTGCTTCTGACGCCCATTGTGTTTTCGCGCACGATCATCGCCCGCATCGAGCAAGGAGCGGGCGGAGCAGGGCCGGCTGGAGGCGGTGGAGGCGGACGCGGAGGGATTACGGGGCCGCGTGAGACGCTGCGCTTTGTCCGAGTGACACCGCAGCAGGTTCCGACTCCTACGTCGCTGCCCCCCGTGCCAACACCTGTCGTGCCAAAAATCCAGCCGCCGGTGCAGCCAGTTGCTCCTCCCGTTCAGCCACCGACGAAGCCGCCAGAGGAAGCAGCAGCTGTGCCCGCCCCAGTGACTGCGGTCGCGGCAACCGGAGCTGGCCCAGGATCCGGCCGCGACGGCACGGCAGGGAACGGGCCGGGCAGTGGCGGCGGAGTGGGAGCTGGAATCGGGACCGGTAGGGGTTCTGGCATCGGTCCGGGGACCGGGGGCGGCACCCAGGCGAACTATCCGCCCCTTCCTATCGAGTTCTTCCTGCCCCCAATGCCGCCGCCCAAGAGCGTCAAGGGCTTTCAGTTCACGGCCGAGTTCGACGTCGACTCGACGGGCAAGGTGCTTGACGTCAAGTTCTCCGAAACACGCGATGGTGATTACAATCGTCGCCTCTCGAGCATTCTGCACTTGATGCGTTTCCGGCCGGGTACGCGCCCCGACGGTACTCCGCTACGCATGAAGGCACAGGTCAGTTACGAGTTTTGACCTCGGGGATGTCACCGCGCGCGCTCTTGCGTCTAGCGGCAGTCATCACCCCCGTCTACATTTTGGGATTCCCTTTGAAACGCCGCC
>JBDTMO010000442.1:0-5134 GCA_039934235.1 bacterium
CTCGCTCAGGATGACAACGCGGGTGCAGATCCTTCGACTCGCTCCGCTCGCTCAGGATGACAGAGAACCATCGACAAACTCGCCGGGACATTCGCGCCGCGATCATATTTGGAATCGTCGCCGCGACCATCGAGCTCGGCGCATTGATCTACTTCTTCCGGTAGCGGGAGGACGATCGACATGCATGTTGCGCTGCTCTTCATGGCCATGCAGCTGCGAACCGCGACGCTCACCGAGGCGCCTCAGCGACCGAGCGCCGCGAGCATCGCGGACTCGGTGCGCGACCTCCGCCGGGGCAAGAATGCCCAGGCGTCGTTCGAGCGAAATCGGCGTTTCCAGCTTCCCATCGGCGCGGCCAGCGGCGGTCGTTGCGACGTTCACCTCGGACGCTATTGCTGGTGGTATGACGAGAGCATGCCAACCTTTCCACCCGAAGCGAGCGCAATCGGCCGGTGGAGGACGGAGCTGCTGGCGGAGCTCGACACACTCGCCGCGCGTCATCCAGGCGATGACTGGCTTGCCGGCATGCGGGTTCACTATCGGGTAGATGGCCGAGATGTCGTTGGAGCGGACAGCGTGGCGCGAGCGTGTCGCGGCACGGGTTGGTGGTGCACTGCACTCGTCGGGTATGCTGCGCACGCGCGAGGCGAGGCGGTCGTCGCGGATTCGGCCTTTGCGTCGGCAGTCGCGGCCATGCAACCTGAAATCGCATGTGCGTGGCGGAACATTGCGACGCTGCTTGGGGACGGCGAGCGCGATGCGTACGAGCATCGGACGTGCGACGAACGCGTTGAACTCGAGCGGCGCTACTGGCTTTTGAGCCGCCCGCAATTGTCAGCCGCGGCGAACGAGTGGCAGAATGAGTTCAACGTGCGCCGCGTCCTCGTGTGGCTTGGGGAGCGTGGCGCAACACCCCATCTCCTCTCGTGGGGCAATGACGCGGCGGAACTCGTGCTGCGCTACGGATGGCCAGTCGCATGGAGTCGCATCGTGACGTCGAGCCAATTTGGTGCGGAGCCGAGCATCGTTGGGCACGATCCGTCGCCGAGTTTCGCGTTTGCACCAGCGGGCGTGCTGTCCGATTCGATGTTGCCCATTCCCGCTGATGCGTGGGAGCCGAGTCTACCGCACGCGGAATCGCGATATGCGCCACGACTCGTGCGAAAGATGGCTGGCGTGGCAATGCAGGTCGCGCGCTTCCGACGCGGCGATAGCACGCTCGTCGTCGCCGCGTTTACCGCCGCGGACGATTCGCTTCTCGCGCCGATCGCGACACTTGGCGCGGCAGGCTTCGATGGCACCATCCAACTGAGCCAGCCCGATTCGCTGCGTACGGTGCGGACGCATGTTCTCGTGGCCGGTGCGCCGTTCATTGTCGGTGTCGAGTTGGCGGACACCACGACGCATACCCTGGCTCGCACGCGCACGGCATTCGTGCCGGTGGCGGACAGTGTTCGGCTTGGACTCTCGGACCTGCTCTTCTACCGGGCGGGCGACGAGCCGGCCGCGTCGCTCGACTCTGCGTTGTCGCGCGCGATTCCCGGAGACACCGTCACGCGGAACCGGCAGCTGGGACTTTTCTGGGAGACGTACGGGCTGGCCGCAGACGGAGAGACCGTCGACGTCGCGGTGAGTGTGGAACGCGTCGACCATAGCTGGATTCGCAGTACGCGCCAGCGATTGGGGCTCACGCCGGTTGACACGCCAATACGCATCAAGTGGACGGACGCGCGCCCTCCAGCTGATCGGGCTGCGACGCATGCGGTGTCGCTCGCTCTCGAGAACCTCGACGCGGGCCGCTATCGGGTGACGCTCACGCTTACGCCGTTGGGTGGAGCGGCGGTGCTTGCCAGTCGGGAAATGACGCTCATCGACAAATGAGCGTGCGCTAACCGTTTACGACCCGCTCCGCCCTCCAGCAGCAATCGGAACCGGGACAATTGCACCGTCGGCATGTTTGCGCGCGAGAACGGGCACGCGTCGCTCGGGAGAATGGCCTTTCGTCGCATACGGCACATCCGCGGGCGCGCCGCCCATCGGCCAGTCGTTTTCCTTGCCCGGTGAATCAGGGCGCGCGTGCGCATTCACGTACGCCGCGAGATCGTACGCTTGCTGATCCGTAAGCGTTCCTGGCTTGTCGAAGGGCATGTTGTGGCGAATGAACGACGCCGCGCGCTCCACGCGAGTCATGGAGGCGCCCACACTGAAGGACTTGGCGCCCCACAGCGCCGGCACGACCGCGATGCCGGCGCCGTCGACACCGTGGCAGCGAGCGCAGTTGGCGGTGAACAACTCGTGCCCTTTACCGCTGTCCGCTGCGAGCGCGACCATCTTTGGCATGCCCTCACCCGCTACATGGCCACCCGCCGGCGTGCCCTGTGAGATGAATGCGAGATACGCGACGATGTCCACCATCTCGCGGCTGCGCGCCGGTAGCGAGCGTCCCGCGAGGCTGCGCGTGAAGCAGTAGTTCACGCGATCCTCGATTGGAACGACCGCACCGGCGCGGTCCATGAACTTGGGGAAGCGGTTGTGCACGCCCGTCAACGGGGCGGCATTGGGCCGCGTGCCGCGATCGAGATGGCAGCTCGTGCATCGCAAGTTTCCACCGACGTATTCCGGAAGCGAGTCCGGCGTGTGCTCGAGGAGCGCCAGGCCACGTCGAATCGACGCGCCCAACGGCCCGTCGGGAATCGCTGATTCCGCGAGTGGCGTTACGGGCGTGTTGGCGGGAGCGATCCGCGCGCCTGCCTGCGAGACTTGCGGGTTCGCGCGGGGCGCCGCGTCGCCGCAGGCGAGGGTTGCGAGCGCGATGCTGGCGAGGAGAGGAAGTCGCATTCCGCCAACATAACACTCTTGTTTCCTTTCACGTATTGTCGCAGTCTTCCGCATGCTGACGGCGGCGCGCTATGCTGCCGTTCCCTCCCCTGTCCCGCCGTATCCGCCGGCCCCCACCGCCGACACCGCTGCGCACCGCCGTCCGACTTTTCGCGTGCTCGACGTTGAGCGCGTGCCTGTACGCGTTTCCGGCACGCGCGGATGATTGCGCGGTCGTGGAATCGCGCTCCTCGCTCGCGGCGCTCGCTGGCGCCCGCATTTCATCCATCGAGGTGATCAGCGACGGGCCAACACTCATCGGTCCCGCGGCACTCTTTGGCGCGCTCCATCCAGTGTCCCTGGAATCCGTCATCCGCCGGCAATTGCTCTTCGCGGCAGGAGACACGGTCGACACGCTTCGCGTCGGAGAAACGATGCGCCGGTTGCGGGCGCAGCGATTGTTCGCGGACGCGGTGCTTCTCGCCACGCGCTGCGATCCGTCGGGAGACGTGGGAATCGTCGTGCACACCCGCGACACATGGACGTTGCGTCCAAGCGCGCGCCTCCGCACGGCATCGCAACTCTCCGTGGGCGTGGAAGAAAAGAACTTTCTCGGCAGCGGGCGCACCGTCGCGCTGACGCGGGAAATGTCCTTACATGGCAACGGTGCGGCGATCGCGATCACGGATCCGTTTCTCTTTGGATCGAGCGTGGCGGCAAACATGCGCATCGCCAATCTTGCCAACGCGCACACGCTGCGCCTCGGTGTGCGGCGTCACGAGTACAGCGTGTTCGACCGTTGGTACGCCGAAGGAAATCTTGCGCGCCTGTCGTACGGCGACACGGTGGTCGCTGAAAAATCATTGCATACGGTTAGCGCGATGTCGCTGGTGAAGCGTCGCATCGCGGCCAGCGAAAACAGTGTCACGCTCGTGCTTGCCGGCGTCGAGTTCGATAGCGCCGCAAGCATCTCCACATCGCGCCGCCTGCATATCACGCCTGGTATGCCTCACGTTCGCAGCTTTCTGGGGCTCGACCTTGGGCTCCAGCGGCGCACGGCGCAGTTCGACAGCGCGAGCTGGATCGTCCCCGGACGAGGCTTCCTCGACGTGCCGATCGGCTGGGAGGGAGAGGGCATCATCGGCGGTGGACACGAGCGTGACGCGCGGACATTCGCGCTGAAATACGATGGCTGGCTCGGACACGTCTGGATGCCCAGGCGCGGCCAGGTCCTCATGCTCGATGGATGGGCGTCGGCATACCTTGGCCGCGGTGTGGACCGCAATCAAATCTCGCGCGCCTCGATGTCGTTCTACTCGGAAGCCGCGCGGGGCATGTGGGGTTTTCGGCTTACGGCGGAGCAGCTGAGCGAGCTCGATCCGGACCGGCGGGGTCTGTCGCTGATGCCGCTGGCCGACCTGACCGCGCCCCTGCTCTCGCACCTCGCCACGCGTGGCGGCCAATCGATCGCCGCGTCGATCGATCGCGACGTCCGCGTTGTTCGCGTGGGCGCGGCGTCAGTGCTGAACGTAGGAGGATTTCTGGCGAGCTCATACCGCTGGAACGTTGCAAGCGATGCTGGCGGCGATCTCAAGGCTGGCGTCATCGGGACGCGGCTGCGCCTGCTCTCGGCGAACGGGACGGTCAGCAGCATCCGCGTGGACGTGGGATTCCCGGTGATTCGGAGCGATGTCCTTCCGAGCAAGCCCTACGTAACAGTTACGTACGGAACGCTGTTCGACGCGAGCCGGCAAAGAGACGGGCGTCGGGCCTATTAGAAGGGGTGGCGCGGGTCGAGGTGCAGATCCTTCGACTCGCTGCGCTCGCTCAGGATGACAACGGAAGTGGGATCCTTCGACTCGCTGTGCTCGCGCAAGGATGACAACGGAGGTGGGATCCTTCGACTCGCTGTGCTCGCTCAAGGATGACACATCCGGGAACCTTCGCCCTGTCGGAACGGTTTCCCCATGGGCCAACTTTTGCGCTCGGGGGTCCATCCCCAAAATCGCCCAGACCGTCACCGGCAGGACTCCCCATGACAACGACTGTGTCGCCCTCGGCGATGCCGGATTCGGCGGCCGAAAACCGCGTGCAAGGCGCGCGTGCCGCGCTCGAGCGAGCACGTGAGCATACCCTGGCGATCATCGCCCCGCTGACGGACGCGGACGTCTCCGCACAGCACGATTCGCTGATGAGTCCCATCCTTTGGGATCTCGGCCACATCGCAGCGTTCGAGGAACTGTGGTTGCTGGAGAACCTGGCCGGTGAAATTCGGTTTTCTGAAATGCCGGGCACGTACAATCCGTTCGAACATCCG